>JAYOSU010000003.1:62293-83531 GCA_038139395.1 Cryomorphaceae bacterium | reverse complement strand
AATTTTTCAATAGCCTCTCCATTTCCCGTAGGCTCAAAGAAAGAATCATGTTTTTCAGCTGTTGCACCCGTGAGTGGTTGGAACCAATGCGTGTAATGCGTTGCGCCTAGATTCAATGCCCAAGCTTTCATACCTGCAGCAACTTGATCCGCGATATTACGGTTAATTTTTGTGCCGTTATCCATGGCGTCTACAACCGCCTTATAGGCTTCTGAAGTCATGTATTCGCGCATTGCTTTTCTGTTGAATACGCGAGAACCGAAGTACTCTGAAACTCGTGTTGCAGGTGCTTCGAAGTGCTGTGGCTTACGCCCAATTGTTTCTTCTAATGCTAGAAATCTTACCGTTGGCATATGGTTAAATATTTATTTTGTGCAAATATACCCCCTAAAATTTAGGGGTGCAACAAAAAATTATCAACTATTTAAGGACTTTACCCCTAAAAAACCAAGGTGTAGATAAATAAAAGATACAACGCTAGTAATAATGCCCCCTCAACCCTATCTAAGCGATCCTTGGTAAACATGCCCATAATGGGGATTATTAACAATGTAAAAAGTACTGAAGCAGGAAAATCATAAGTAAATAGTGCTGTATCATTCAATGGTATGGGTTTAATTAATGCAGTAAAACCAAGAACGCTAAGAATATTAAAGATATTTGAACCAATGATGTTGCCTATGACAATATCACTCTCACCTTTTCTTGCGGCAACCAGACTCGCAACCAACTCTGGAACACTAGTACCAAAAGCAACCATGGTAACTGCAACAAAACGCTCTGTCATTCCAAATTGAAGCGCAACACCACTAATACCTATTACAAAAACCTTAGCTCCAAAAGAAAGGCCCAAAGCACCTATGACTATTAAGGCAACTCCCTTCCATGTTGCCATTTGATATCCATGTATTTCCTCTCCTATTTTTAAGCTACGTTGTTTGCGTGCAGAACGTATTTTTTGAATGTTGTAAAAAATAAGGAGCAAGACCAGCAGAAAACCTTGAATTTGATTAATTCCACCCAACCATAAAAAAACGGCTAGCAGGAGATTCGCCGCTAATAAAAAATACCAATCTCTCTGGTATTCTAATCGTACAGCTTGCATCTTGAACAATAGAGCAGTTACACCCAATATGAGACCAATATTGGCAATGTTAGACCCAATAACATTTCCCAGTGCAATATCACTCTTACCTTTTAAAGCAGCGACCACACTAACCAACAGCTCTGGGGCGCTTGTAGCAAAAGCAACTAATGTCAAACCTATGACCACCTTTGAGACCCGAAGTTTCAACGCTACTCCTACACTACCGCGAACAAGAAACTCACCACCAAGTAGCAAGAGCAGAAAACCGCCTATTAGATACAATACCGTCAAAGCTTCGTTCCTCTTTTGATAGAGTCTGTGACTTCTTTAAAAGCATCTCTGCCTTCTTCTATCGTTTTCTTGACCTCTGTCAAATTTTCATCTTCTGCACGATCCATGATGTCCCTTTTGATATCATTGGTCGCATTCCGTATTTGCTTAATGACCTTTGCCGCAGACCTCGCCATGCTTGGAATCTGCTTTGGACCAAAAAGCAGCAAAAAAATAAGCGCCACGATAATGAACTCGCCACCACTTATATTTAATAAGAGAAAGGTAATTAGCATGCTGCAAATTTATATAAAAAGCCCCGTTGCGCTCTGCGCAACGGGGCTCTAGAATAATCAAATTTCTTATGCCTCTTTCTTTGAAGCGTCAAACATCACTGGTGTAGCAATGAATAAAGAACTGTACGTACCCACAAGCACGCCAATAAGTAATGCGAACATAAAGCCACGGATAACTTCCCCTCCAAATAGGAAAATGACCAATAACACAAACAAGGTTGTTAAAGAAGTATTGAACGTACGACTCAACGTTTGATTCAATGACTTATTCACTCCCGCCTCAAAGTTCGCCTTGCGACTTCCGAGGTTTTCACGAATACGATCGAATACTACAACCGTATCGTTCAATGAATATCCAATAACAGTTAATATGGCCGCAATGAAAGCTTGGTCTACCTCCAACTGGAACGGAAGAACACCGTCTAATATGGAGAATAATCCCAAAACAAAAAGTACGTCATGCAATAAGGCAGCAACTGCACCAAGGGAGAATTGCCACTTACGGAATCGACCTAAAATGTATAAGAAGACTACAATCAAGGAGAATATGATACTATAAATAGCACCCGTCTTGATATCATCCGCAATGGTAGGCCCCACAACTCTTGAACCAACTAAACCAATAGCTTCATCTGATTCGTCCGTGAAGAAGTTATCTCTTGACATTTCTTCTGCAAAGAATCCACTTACTCCAGCATAGAGTTTATTGGTAATATCCTCATCTACTGAAGCTCCCGTTTCGTCAATACGGTAATTTGTGGTAATGATGACTTGATTGGACTCTCCCAAAGTCTTCACTACTGGAGTGAAAGAGTTGCCTTCTGCATCTATCAATACTTCACTCAGAGACTCAGCTACTTCACTTACCTCAACGCTCTGATCAAAACGTACTTGGAACGAACGACCACCCACAAAATCAACCCCTAAATTCAAGCCTTTAGTAAACAATGATGCTAAACCAATAACTATAACTATGGAGGAAACAATGTATGCTAATTTACGCTTAGACAAAAAGTCAAAATTGATATTCGTATACCAATTTGCCGTTGTCTTGGTTGAAAATTTAATTTCTTTTTTATTGCTCAAACGACGCTCAAACACTACCCGTGAAATAAATAGTGCAGAGAATAAGGACGTAAGAATACCAATTATCAAGGTTGTAGCAAACCCACGAATTGGTCCGGTACCAAATGAATAAAGAATAATACCCACGATTAATGTAGTAACATTCGCATCAATAATTGCGCTATTAGAATTTTTATATCCATCTACTAACGCAGCTCTTAATCCTTTACCTAAGCGCAACTCTTCTCTAATTCTTTCAAATATGATAACATTTGCATCAACAGCCATACCAATAGTCAATACAATTCCCGCCATACCTGGCAGGGTAAGTACTGCACCAAAACTGTTGAGTATTCCGAAAATGAAGAACATGTTTACAAGAAGCGCTAGATTAGCTACCAAACCAGCTCCGCTGTAATAAAAGAACATATATAACAGAACGAATGCTAAAGCAATTGCGAATGAATTGATGGAGTCGGCTATTGCTTCTTTACCCAAAGACGGACCTACAACGTCGGCCTGAATGATACGAGCCGGTGCATCCAATTTACCTGCACGTAAAATATTCGCTAAATCCGAAGCTTCTTCAGCGGTAAAATCACCTGTGATTTGAGTGCGGCCACCAGCAATTTCGTTTTGAACCTGAGGATAAGAGTATACATAATTATCCAACACTACAGCAACCGAGCGTTTAGGTGTTTGAGCAGCAGCTTCCGCAGTTAATCGTTGCCATTTTTGAGCACCAGATCCATTCATAGCCATAGTAACTATGTTGCGATTGTATTCGTCTAGATCAGGACGCGCATCTACTATTACTCCGCCGTCTAATTCTGGAGTACCTTCACGATTTGCTTTGATTGCTAGTAAAGTAATAATATCAGAATCGGGCTCAGGTTTATTGCTCCACAAGAATTTTACATTCCGTAATTCCTGATTCATAATCTGCACAATCTCCTGTCGCTTTAGCATTGCATTTACTTTGGCCGTATCACGTATCAATGCGCGACCAACACGAGGTCCTTGCATGGACTGACCCGTTTCACTAACCATTGGGAGGAACACTTCGAAAAAAGGATTGTTGTTGGATAGTACATCCGTTGAATCCGCATCCGCTGAGGCGGAATCCGTTTCTGCCGTGCCGTCAATACTAAACTCCTCAAAACTCTCCGTTGGTGTAACTTCTACCTTTTCAGCTTCTACAAGATCGCGCATGCGCTCATTTACACTTACTAAGAACGGAAGTACCTCAGCACCTTCGTACATATTCCAAAACTGAAGCTCTGCAGTACTTTGTAGAAGCTTTTGAACACGTGCTGGATCTTTGACTCCTGGCAGTTCTACTAGAATACGACCCGTGCCCTCTAAACGCTGTATGTTGGGTTGAACAACTCCGAACTGATCTATACGAGCACGCAAGACTGTAAATACATTTGAAATTGCTGCCTCAACATCGCGACGAATCTCCGCTTGAACAGCTTCATTTGACGCATTGAAACCCACCTTCTCTGTCATCTCTGGCGTACCAAATAAACTGGCGTCACTCAATAAGCGTCCACCACCTGTGGCTTCTGACAGTTTATCAAATTCCGAAAAGAATGTGTTTAGATAATTATTTTGACCTTGGCTCTGAGCAGCGTCCGTATTGGAAATAGCTTGAACAAACATAGGATCTTTCGCATTGGCTACTACTCCTTTGAGTACGTCTTTTACGCTGACCTCCAAAATGACGTTCATTCCGCCCTTGAGATCAAGACCTAAGTTCATTTCTCGCTTCTTAACCTCAGCATACGTATATCCCAACATTGGATATACTTCTTGTGTCATCATGCTATCAAGGTAAGCTGCCTTTACTTCCGAATCACCCGCAGAGAACTCCTCCGCATCACTTGCTACGCCATTCGCTACCCATGAAAATGAAAGTTGGTATAGTGAAGCCAACCCCAGAGCTATTGCGAATGCTGTAATTAATCCTTTGTTTTGCATTGTATGGATTATTTCTTTTTTCCGTTAACGCGCAAATATAACTAAGTCAGGGTGCCTAACCTAACCATTTTTAAGGTGGTATGAATCTTGTTGAACGTTATCTTTGAAAAATGAAGAAAAGACGTCTCAAATTACTCGTAGTTTTATTAGTTATCACAACTCCAATCTGGAGCCAATCAAATAGGCTCAGTTTTGATTGGAAGTCAGGTCCGCAGGTGATTATGAGCTCCGACACACTTAAATATGCTTTTATGGGTGGTGTGGATTTACCGCAATACTCGCGCGTGGATTTAAATTTAGACGGAATTGAAGACTTGGTGATTTTTGATAGACAAGGAAGCCGATGGCTTACGTTTCTTGCAGAAAATAATGAATGGGTTGCCGCGCCTAGTTACGCTGATAGCCTTCCCAAAGTAGAACACTGGGGCTTATTTAGGGATTATAACGGAGATGGAAGAAAAGACCTTTTTGCATTTGTTTTAGGCGGCATCGGCGTTTGGGAAAACAATAGTATTGATTCCATTCAATTTGATTGGGCTTTGTCAACAACCTATTTAACCACAAATGTTGGTACATCAAGTCCGAATCTCTACAATTTTAGTAGTGACATACCTGCCATTGATGATATAGACGATGACGGTGATTTAGACATATTAACTTTTGGCCAGCGCTCTACTATTGAATGGCACGAGGGTCTTACCCCAAATGGGCTTGATTTTGCCATGAACACAACATGCTGGGGAAGATTCGAGGAGAACTTAGCGTCCAATAAGCTCGCTTTAGACGCCTGCCAGGGTATTCAAAAAATGGAATTTAGCCAAAAAACTTCCGGAGGTGCTCATGCCGGCTCCACCATATTAACTCTGAATCTTAATGGCGACACACTTACCGATGCTCTCTTGGGAGACGTAAGTTTTACCAACTTAGTAGCTGCCTATAATGGCGGACGCACAGATAGTGCTTTCATTGGGTTTCAAGACACTCTTTATCCTTCAAACATACCAACAAACATTGAATACTTTCCTGCCGCATTTTATGAAGATGTTGATTTTGATGGTGTTGAAGATTTAATAGTTGGGCCCAACTTGAACGGATCCATTAATCAAGGAAATTCTTGGTTTTATAAAAATACCGGAGTAACTGATCAACCTGTTTTTTCAACGCTGGACAGTTCTTTCCTGACCAGTTATATGATAGACCTTGGCACTACTGCCCGCCCGGCATTAGCAGACCTAGACTTTGATGGCGATTATGATTTAGTAGTAGGCGGTAAAGGTGCCTATCTAGCACCAGGCACGTATAAAAGTTCCCTTTTCCTATTTAACAACATTGGAACAAATACCCAACCATCATTTGAATTAGCGAATTCCGATTTTGCTCTTGCAGGATTCAACAACCTAGGGGAAGACTTAAGTCCAACTTTTGGTGATCTTGACGGCGATTACGATCCAGATATGCTCATTGGTGCAGTTAACGGTCAAATCTATTTTTACGAGAACACCGGTACAATTACCAATCCCTCATTTACGTACCGAGGCGGTTTGCAAAATATTGATGTTGGGAATCACAGTACGCCTTCATTAGGAGACTTAGACGGAGATGGTGATCTTGATTTAATTATAGGGAATGAAGCAGGAACGGTAGCTTATTATGAGCATACGGGTAACTTCCCAAACTTCTTCACCTTAGTTGATGATAAATGGGTGGGCATTGATATGAGTACGAATTTTTCACCGAGCGGATATTCCGCTCCCGCAATACTCTACGGCAACGACACTACCCTCATTGTTGGTTCTGAAGACCAAGGGATTGTTCAATTAGATTCATTGCGTCAAATAATGAATGGCGCAATCAACTTGGATTTAGTTTTTGGAAATGGGGGTAATGCCTCAACAACGCGTGAAGGAACGCCGTTTAGCGGCTCAAAGCGCAACGGCAGAATGCAAATCATTTTTTCAAAAGACGAACTCTTGGGGAAAGGTGCGAAATATGGTCAGATTGGATCTATAGGATTTGAAATAGGCAGCAACACTAGCCTTTATTTAACGCAAGGCTTTACCATTAGCATGAAGCATATAAGCGACACATCTTTAACTGGATTTCAAAGTGCAGGTTTCACACAAGTTTATGAAGGAATCCGCGTGTTGACCACGGGTTGGAACGACATTCAACTCAACACTCCTTTTCAATGGAATTCTGTGGATCATATATTAATTGAAATCTGTTTTTCCAAACACGCTCAAACAGGAGATATACCCGTGATTTATGGTAATACGCCATTCCGATCTGTGCTCATTGGAGATATAAACGGCTGGAATAGTATCACCGCCAATGGTTGTCAAATGCCCTATTTAAGTAAAAACAAAAATCGACCCAACATACGCTTCCATTTCACGCCTACATTGAAACAAACTGATGCGCATATGCTGAGTTCGGGAAATCGTCTACATCCCGCTATTGCAGATTTGAATGCGGATGGATTTCCAGATATGATTGTTGGAAATATGAGTGGCGGTTTACACTATTTTGAAGGAAAGGCATTTAATAACATTGACGCGGTAGAGAATGAACTCACCGCTGAATTCCGAATTTTACCAAACCCAAGTAGCGGTATAGTCAAATTTGAATCCAATATCAATTCCACCATTGAGCTATACGATTTACTAGGGAAAAGAATTGGAATTTATGATACGAATGTATTGCAATCACTATCACTGCCTAAGGGCATGTATGTAGTAAGGTTTCAATCTAGCGTAAATCAGGCATTAACGACTCAAAAACTCATTATACAATAGTATTGAACGCAGTTGTGCTTTTTGATGGTCCTTGTACTTTATGTAACAAGAGCGTCCAATGGATTTTCAAAAGAGATCGAGACAATCTCTTTTTATTTGCATCATTAAAAAGCGAGTGGGCCCAAGTTCATCTTCCCAAAGAGCTAGAATCCGAAAATTCAGTAGTCTTATTTCAGGATGATAAATTTTACACCCGCAGTGAAGCTGTACTTCTAATATTAGCACAACTACCAGGATACAAATGGACTCGAATCTTTGGATATTTGCCTTCATGGTCATTAGACGTTGTCTATAAACTAATTGCAAAAGCACGCTATCGAATATTTGGGAAAGGCTTTTGTGCCTTACTCCCACAAGAACGAATCATTAAATGACGAAAAAAAACCCCGAACGATAACCGTACGAGGGTTTGGTTTTTATCTACTAAAAAGGAGTTTATAGGTTTTCCTCAAGAGCAGCGTTCATTTTTCGTACTGCTGCTGCTGATGCTTCAAACTTTTCTTTTTCTTCCGCACTAAGGTTAAACTCAACGACTTTTTCCCAGCCGCTGCTTCCAATGATTACAGGTACACCTATACAAATATCATCTTGACCATATTCGCCATTGAGTAAGACAGAACAAGGGAACATTTTCTTTTGGTTACGGACAATACTCTCTACTAATTCTGCTCCTGCAGCTCCTGGAGCATACCAAGCTGAAGTTCCAATTAATCCGGTCAAGGTCTTTCCTCCAACCATAGTTTCTGATACTACATATTCCTGTTGATCGGCAGTTAAAAACTGTGTAACTGGCATACTATTGTAGGTTGCATGTTCAATTAAAGGAATCATAGTGGTATCGCCATGGCCTCCAATAACCTGTCCTTGTAGATCGTTCGGAGAACAACCTAGCTGCTCAGACAAACGGTATTTGAAACGTGCTGAATCCAAAATGCCTCCCATTCCAATAATGCGGTTTTTTGGTAAGCCTGAAGTTTTTGAAGTCAAATACGTCATGGTATCCATTGGGTTAGAGATTACCACAATGATTATGTCTGGACTATGCTTAATTAAGTTTTCTGTAACCATCTGCACAATTTTGGCATTGGTCCCTATCAACTCTTCACGAGTCATACCTGGTTTACGAGGAATCCCCGAAGTAATCACTGCAACAGTGGAGCCTGCCGTCTTTCCATAATCGTTTGTAGAACCTATTACTTTAGCATCAAAACCATTTAAAGTTGCCGTCTGATTCATATCCATGGCCTTGCCTTCTGCAAAACCTTCCTTGATATCAAGCAATACGATTTCTTCAGCCAGTTCGCGTCTTACTATATTTTCCGCAACTGTGGCACCAACGTTTCCTGCACCTACAACAGTAATTTTCATAAATCTGTGATTTTAAGTTATAAAGCTGCTGCAAATGTACTTCACCAAGGAAAAGGACTGTAGCAATTAGTCAAAAAGTTTGATTTTGAATTGTACCTTTGACCCATAAATTCACATCAACATGGTTGCGTTAAAACTCATTGGAATCACAGTCATACTTCTAGGACTAGGAGTAGCGGGTATTGCTATCAAGATTTGGGCTAAAAAAGACGGAGAATTCGCAGGAACTTGTGCATCTCAAAGTCCATTCTTAAATAAAGAAGGTGAAACTTGCTCCTACTGCGGCAAGGACCCAAGTCAGTGCGACACCAAGCTTGAGCAAGCTACTTGATTGAGTACTTTTCCCAGCCTGAAGTCTGTTGTACTTCAATTTCTCCAAACTTGGTCCCTACGATAAAATAGCCTTCAGCACTAGGAAACTGTTCAATCATTTCAATAGCTCCCGAAACCCCTTTTATCATAGATGCCGTTGCTAATGCATCTGCCATAGTTGCATTAGGTGCAATAACACTGGCACTTAAAAGATTACTTATAAAGGGCATTCCTGTTTCCGGATCAATACTATGCACTACTTTCTGGCCTCTTTCGTCTTCCCAGTATTTTCGGTAATTGCCGCTGGTTGCCAGTGACATGGTATCTAATTCAATGATGGTCTGAAATTGTCCCGCGATTCGCTGCTCATTGGGTTCTTCAATACCAATTCGCCACTTCCGGCCTTGAATGTTTGTTCCTTTGCATCGGACTTCACCTCCAATTTCCACCATATAATTCTCAACACCTTTATTCTTTAAGAGATTCACCACAAGATCTACAGTAAATCCCTGCGCAATGCCATTCACGTCTATCTCATAACCGGAGGGAAGCGCATATTTCTCTAACATGGCGCGAGGACGAGAAGCAACAAGTCTTTGGTACCCCACGAAATTCATGAGGCTATCTACATTGACGTAATCTTTACGCACACCGCCAGAAAATCCCCAACCTTTAATTAATGGTGCTATGGTAATATCAAAAGCTCCTTCCGTTAGTTCACTATAAAGCAATGACCTCATTATCACATTATGAAAACTACTGCTTAGATAAATAGAATCGCCTCTGTTCAATCTAGAAATTTCGCTATTCTCTATCCATAGACTCATCTGCGCATCCATTTCATCCAAAATGGAATCAATTTCTGTTCGATAATCTACTTCCTCAGGTACCAAATAACTAATACTAAAGGTAGAACCCTGCGCAGGTCCTTGATTCGTCATTTGGACCATCTTAGGATTTCTTCCGCAAGAACCTAATGTCACGAATAATAGTACTATCCAAATTCTTATCATGTCGCGAAAATAAAAAAGCCGCTCTCTTAGGAGCGGCTTTTAGGTCTATATTTTTTTTGATTATCCACCAAAATCATCAAAGCTGACGTTTTCAGGAGGGACACCAAAATCGTCTACCATCTTGAGTACCGCAGCATTCATTAGTGGCGGTCCACAGAAATAAAACTCGATATCTTCAGGTGCATCATGATGATTTAAGTAGTTATCAATCACCGCTTGATGAACGAATCCTACAAAGCCGTCACCATCATCTTCTATGTCCTCCTTGGCGTTCCAATTGTCCTCTGGTAATGGCTCTGAAAGAACTAAGTGGAATTTGAAGTTCGGGAATTTCTCTTCGATTTGTCTAAAGTCTTCTAAGTAAAAGAGCTCTCTTTTTGAACGACCTCCATACCAATAGCTCACCTTGCGTCCCGTTTTGAGCGTGTGGAACAAATGGAACAAATGTGAACGCATTGGAGCCATACCGGCACCACCACCAATGTAAAGCATTTCTGCCTCAGTCTCCTTGATAAAGAATTCTCCGTATGGACCGGAAATAGTTACTTTATCACCTGGCTTTTGATCGAATACAAATGAGGAACAAACTCCTGGGTTCACATCCATCCATCCGCCTTTCTTGCGGTCAAACGGTGGCGTAGCAATACGAATGTTCAACATCACTATGTTTCCTTCCGCAGGATGGTTGGCCATAGAATAAGCACGGAATAATGGTTCTGGATTTACCATTTTCAAATCCCATAATTTGAACTTATCCCACTCCTCCTTGAATTCATCCGGAGATTTACCAAGTTTTGGATGAGAGGTGATGTCTATATTTTTAAAATCTACAGTTGTAGAAGGAACATCAATTTGAATGTAGCCGCCTGCTTCAAAGTCTAGCGTTTCACCTTCAGGAAGTTTTACTACGAACTCTTTGATAAAGGAGGCTACGTTGTAGTTACTTACAACTTCACATTCCCACTTCTTGATACCAAAGATTTCCTCTGGCACTTTGACGTCCATATCGTTCTTCACCTTAATCTGACACCCCAAACGCCAATTGTCGGCAATCTCCTTTCTGTTGAAGAAACCCGTTTCTGTTGGAAGGATTTCGCCACCACCTTCGGTTACTTGACACTTACACATTCCACAGGTACCACCACCACCACATGCAGATGGCAAGAAGATTTTTTGATTACTTAGAGTATTCAGAAGAGTCGTTCCCGATTCTACCTCAACATCGTCTCCATTAATGTTCAATTTCACAGGACCACTTGGAGATAAGCGGGCTTTTGCTTGTAAGAGAATCGTCACCAAAAGCAAGATGACAATTACGAATACAACTACCGATGAAAGGACTACTGTGCTAGATAAAAACATAGCTACTGTGCTTATTATAATTTAATACCCATAAAACTCATAAACGCGATACCCATCAAACCTGTGATAATAAAGGTAATACCGAGACCACGCAAAGGAGCAGGAACATTTGAATAGCGGATTTTTTCACGAATTGCGGCAATGGCAACGATTGCTAAGAACCAGCCTACTCCAGAACCAATTCCGTATACTACGGCTTCAGATATAGTTCCAAAGGCGCGCTCCTGCATAAAGAGAGAGCCTCCAAGAATAGAACAGTTAACAGCAATAAGCGGCAAAAAGATACCTAATGCACTGTACAGTGCCGGGGCAAACTTTTCTACAATCATTTCAATCAATTGAACCATTGAGGCAATGACTGCAATGAACATAATGAAAGAAAGGAAGCTGAGATCAACATCTATAAATTCCTCACCTAACCAAGAAAGAGCGCCCGGCTTCAACACATAGTTTTCTAGCAACCAGTTTACTGGAAGTGTAATGGTGAGTACAAAAGTTACTGCTATACCTAAACCAACAGCAGTTTTTACCGTCTTGGATACCGCGAGGTATGAACACATACCTAAAAAGTATGCGAAAATCATGTTCTCAATAAAAATTGAGCGAACAAATAAGTTGATTAATTCTTGTCCCATATCCGCTTAGTTTTCTTCTACGAGTTTAGTGTTTTTCGCACGTTGGCCCCAGATGATCAGTCCAACAACTATCAATGCCATGGGCGGGAATAAGAAGAACCCGTTGTTAGCATAAAAACCAGTACCAGTTTCAGCATTGATATACCAACTCTGCGGTATGACCGGCTGACCGTATAAAGTTCCTGAACCTAAAAGTTCTCGGAAAAATGCCACAGCAATAAGAATGACACCGTATCCAATTGAATTTCCTATTCCATCCAAAAACGCTTTCCATGGACCGTTTCCAAGAGCAAAAGCTTCAAAACGACCCATAATAATACAGTTGGTAATTATCAATCCAACAAATACAGAAAGCTGCTTGCTCACGTCGTAGGCAAAAGCCTTTAAGAATTGATCAACCAAGATTACCAAAGAAGCAACTACTACGAGCTGTACGATGATACGGATTCGGTTAGGGATAAGGTTACGAATCAGTGATATGATAACGTTCCCTGCTGCCAACACAAACATCACTGAAAGCGACATCACCACGGCGGGCTCAAGCTTTACGGTAATTGCTAGTGCCGAACAAATACCTAATACCTGAACGGTAATTGGATTATTGTCATTAAAAGGATCAGAAAGTAGTTTCTGATTTTTCTTAGAGAACAATGCCTCTTTTTGTTTTACCTCTGTGCTCATGGCTTAGATGTTTTTGAAGTATTCTGCATACGGTGCAAGACAATCAACAAGCATGTCATTTACTCCGTTTGAAGTAATAGTGCCACCCGAAATGCCATCAACGGCATAATTACCAGAGGATGTACCTGCTTTTACCACTGATATAGATTTAAATTCTCCTGCTTCCGATATCATCTTTCCTGGAAATTGGTCTGTGAACATTGGAGTTGTAATTTCTGCACCAAGACCAGGCGTTTCGCTCTTATGGTCAAAGGTTGCTCCTACCACAGTGTTCCCATCACTTTCTAAAGCAACAAAGCCCCAAACCGGACCCCATAGGCCCTTGCCGCGCATGGGCACTATGTAGAAAGTTTCACTGTCTTTTTCTGCCACATACAAAGGAACTGTTCGGTCCATATTGTCCGCTTTGATTGCGGCGGCCATATCAATATCAAAAGCAGCATTCGCATCCTCAGACACTACTTTTCCACCTTGAATTGTTAAACTCTTCTTTATGTATTCTGTAAAGGCAGCATCAGATTCTGAGCGCTCAACATCAATACCGATTGACGCTAAAATACTCTGTCTCTTTTCCTGACTAATATTTGAGGCTTGCCTGCTCTTTAAACCAAGTGAAGCACCTGATAAAAGCACGGCTACTAGAACTACCATTACCGTGGCAAATGTGTATGTATAAGCGTTACTGTTTACGTTCATCGTGTTTAAATTTTTAGGCGTTCGCAAGACGCTTTGCGCGACGTTTAATATTTGCTTCTACAACATAATGGTCAATCAACGGAGCCATAACGTTCATGAAAAGAATCGCTAACATGATACCCTCGGGGTATGCAGGGTTAAAGACACGAATCATGATACCAAAGAATCCGGCCAAAAAGCCATAGATATATTTACCCGTTTCTGTTTGAGCTGCACTTACAGGGTCGGTTGCCATGAAGACCATACCAAACATGAAGCCTCCCAGCATCAATTGATGTATTGGATTTAATGCCATGAATTCATTGACTGCAAAAGCATTGAAGATTCCTGCCATCACAAGGCCTCCAATGAAGAAGCTTAGCATGATTCTCCATGAACCCACTCCTTTAAAGATTAGGAATAGTCCACCTAAAAGGATTAACAATGCAGATGTTTCTCCAATGGAACCCGGTATTAAACCTAAGAATGCATTCATCAATGAATAGGTGCCCTCTGGTCCAAATTGTGCTACAACCGTTTCCATGGCAGGATTACCCATACCCTGACCTACGGTTGTTGCTAGATCACCCATTGCTGTAGCACCTGAATAACCGTCTACAATATCTCCTCCTGAGGTGTTCACCCAAACTTGATCACCCGACATCCACGTTGGATAAGCAAAGAATGCAAATGCCCTAGCGGTGAGCGCTGGATTTAAAAGGTTCATACCTGTTCCACCAAAAACTTCCTTACCAATAAGTACTGCGAAAATGGTACTTGCTGCAACCATCCATAATGGAATATCTACCGGCATAATCAATGGAATCAACAAACCTGAAACTAAGAAGCCTTCGTTTACAGGGTGGTTGCGCTTCCATGAGAAGAAAATCTCAACTCCTAATCCTGCAGCATAGGTCACAATGATTAATGGCAATAATTTTAGAGTACCGAATAAAAAGTTTTCTAACAACGTGCTTTCCATTCCGATAGCACCGTAATGCAAACGGCCGATGTTCCACATTCCGAAAAGGAGTGCAGGAACCATGGCAAAAATCACTGTAACCATGGTGCGCTTTAGGTCAATCGCGTCGCGAACGTGCGCACCCGAATGGGCAGTGTGATCAGGAACGAAAGCCATCGTCTCCAATGCATTATGCAATGGATAGAGGATGTTTCTCTTGCCATCTTTTTCAACAAGCGGTCTAGTCTGGTCGAATATGTTTTGTACAAACTTCATATTATGGCTATTACATCATTTCTTTTCTAAGATCATTCAAACCGTCTCTAACGATTTGTTGCAAAGGCAATTTTGAGGTACATGCAACCTCAGCTAAGGCAAAGTCTTCCGGCACAATCTCATATATACCTAACTGTTCCATTTTCTCAATGTCACCAATCATTACAGCGCGTAACAAGTGTTGAGGAAAAATATCCATGGGAATGAATTTATCATACTCACCCGTAACCACAAATGCCCGCTCCTCTCCGTGCATGTTCGTATCTAAATCGTATTCCCTATTTGGGAATAACCATCCCCAAAAGGCGCGATTAGTGGAAAATTTGCCGAATCCCGGCAAAACCCATCCAAAGAATTCCGTTTGATTTCCTTCCGGAATCGCTGTAATCTGGGATTTCCCAAAGGAAAAGTATCCATCAGCTTCTATCTGAGTTCCAGAAAGCACATCGCCCGCTATGATTCGTGCATTACCGGCTTTCATATTTGAAGCATTGAAAGAAGATAAACTCACGCCTTGAATCATAGTTGCGTATCCCGTATTCTTTACCATGGAGCCAGTTACAGCTACTTTGTACTCAGGGGCATATTCACCTTTCAATACTGCACGGCCTATAACCGGAAGGTCAACCGCATTCACCGTCCACACAATATCACCTTTATTAATGGGTGAAATCTGGGCAATTTGAGTACCTACCAATCCCTTAGGGTGTTTTCCAGTAAAAGTCACGTTTACAACACTGGAATCGTTCAGACTGGGTACTCCTTTTTCATCTCCGTCTTGACTCACATATACTTTTCCCGAGGTCAATTTGCCAAGCGCCTTAAGTGCTGCTGTAATTTCTGAATCCTTCCCATCTAACTGATAGGCTAGATTACCCGCTAAAGGGCCGCTTTGTACGGCATTAACGAAAATATCACGCGGCTCCTCTGACATGCTTGCTACTACACCATAAGGTCTACTTGTGATTAAAGCGCCAATACCTGAATTCGAAAATAATTCAGCAACGGATGCGCGATCTGCCTTATCCAAGTCTAATTTACCGTGAGAGGCATACTTGATTTTGCTATCGGCCAATATGATCACTGCTAAAATTTTTCGCTTAGCACCACGCTTCACTTCAGCAATTTCTCCAGAAACAGGAGCACATATTTTTACTTCAGGACGATCTTTGTCAAAGAATAACGTGTCGCCCGCTTTTACTTGGGCCCCAGCTTTCACTGCCAATTTTGGCGTGATTCCTGGGAAATCTAAAGGGCTTACGGCATAAGTTTGAGCGCTTACTGCGTCCAAATCCGTCTGTGCTGCTGCACCGACTAATTTTATATCGTATCCCTTGCGAATCTTAAAGGATTGAGACATCGTACGTTTAAGTATGATTTGAGGCTGCGAAATTATAATACACAGTCCGTAATCCCTATTCATTTAACGACTAATTGTAACTTAGACACCAATAATTTTTAACAATGCCCATTAAAAGGTTTATTTCTCTGTTTTTACTCGCGCTATCTGCGATGCTTCATGGCCAGGTTTTGCGCGATACTGTTGTATACGATTACCTTAAAAGTGTTCAGATTTCACCGGAGGGAGAACCTTTGGACTTTCCTGCTTACGAGCTCGGAACCAAAAAAGGCCTACAGCTGAGCTTTGATGATCTTGCTTATGAATGGAATAATTATTCCTACCGCATCTTTCATTGCACCAAGAATTGGGAAAAAAGTGATTTACTCATCAATCAATACTTGATTGGGTTTAAAGGGAATTATTTGAACAATTTTGCAATCAGCGTGGGCACTTTTGTTCCTTACACTCATTACTCGGTCAAATTCCCAAACGCAGAGACCAAGCCAAGGGTGAGCGGTAATTTTGTCATTGAAATCTTCCAAAATGACGACCCAGATGACCTTATTATCCGTCGCAGATTCATTGTATATGAAAACCTCGTTGTTCCCTCTGTATCTGTAAGCAGAGCGGTAGACCTTGAAAATTTCTCTACACAGCAGCAGGTAAGTGCTAGCGTCAATCTAATAGACTATCCTATACAAGATTATTTCATGGATCTTGATTTAAGCATTCTTCAAAATCGAAGGTGGAACAATTCGAAAAATAATCTAAAACCCACCTTTATCAATGACGGCATATTGACCTATAATTTCATGGGAAGCGAATCTTTTGACGGCGGAACTGAGTTTCATACGTTTGATACAAAACGTCTTTACCAAGTGGGCTTGGGTGTAAAAACTTCACGACTTGACACGTGCTGGGAGGTCTACCTCTATGAAAAGAAGAATCGGTCCATATCCGTTTACAGTTTTCAAAACGATATTAACGGGCGACGATTTTATAATCGTGCAGATGTTGGAAACCCAGATCTTGCAGGCGACTATTGTTGGGTTGAGTTTTATTTTGAAAGCCCAGAACTAGACTTACCTGTGTACGTTTATGGACAGCTCAGCGATTGGGAATTATTACCAGAATTTAGACTTGATTACCATAAAGACAGAGGCGCTTACAGCAAAAAAGTGCTCCTCAAACAAGGATATTACAATTATGTATTTGCGCACTCTGACCAAAAAGGCGGTATAAGCACTGCACTTACTGAAGGTACTCATTGGCAAACCAGGAACGACTATACTCTTATTATGTACAATAGAAGCATGGGGTTACGTTACGATAGAATCATTGGGTATTTTAAACCTTCACAAGCACTTTAAAAATGAAGAAACTAATCACCTCTTTGACCTTATTTCTTGCACTAAAATCTTTTGGGTGGGGTTTGACGGGACATAGAATCGTGGGGCACATTGCTATGGAGCATTTGAATCCCGAAGTTAAACAACACATTCTTCAGACCTTAAATGGTGAAGATCTTGCCATGGTTTCCAATTGGATGGATTTTATAAAAAGTGAATCCAACTACGACAGCTTAAAACCCTATCACTATTGCACTATTGTTGATGTTGAGGCCATTAAAACCCACGAACATCCAAAAGAAGGAGACGTATGGATGGCAATTGATAAGTTTTTATTAGAGGTTGAAAATGATCAATACAGTGTGGACGAGGGATTCGCATTGCGCGCACTTTCGCACCTGATTGGAGACGTTCATCAACCGCTTCATTGCGGAAATGGTTCGGACATGGGCGGAAACCAAGTCAAGGTAAATTTTTTCAAGGAAAGTTCAAATCTTCACCGAGTTTGGGATAGCGGAATGATTGATTATTGGAAAATGAGTTACACCGAATATTCTCAGTGGATTATGTCCACCGTGAGCCAAGATGAACTGAGTGAATGGAAAAAATCTACCACTGAAGACTGGATTAGAGAAAGTGTGCTTTCACGCGAGCAATGCTATGAAACTATGGGAAATCCTAATACCATGGGTTACAGATACATCTATGACAACAAAGACCTGATGCACAAAAGACTAGCCCAAGCAGGTATTCGTCTAGCAGATGCGTTGAATAAAGCTTATGCTGGCAGAGCAATTTAAACTAGCCATCTAGCGCGACAATCTCGAGTAAATTCAAAATAACGTCAGTAGCACTTTCCATATCCTGCAAGGAAACGAATTCATAAGGACTATGAAAGGCATGTTCCCCGGCAAAAATATTTGGACATGGCAAACCCATAAAACTCAATTTGGAACCGTCTGTACCGCCTCTAATCTTATTCTTTCTTACGGGTAAACCCGCAGCAGCAATAGCTTTTTCCGCGAATTCAACCACATGAGGGTGCTTTTCCAACACCTCTTTCATATTGCGGTATTGTTCATGGATGATAACCTCATAAGAAGTTCGCTTAACGGCCTTACTTGCCTGTTTGGCTAGAGTTTCTAGCAAGGCGGCATAAGGCACCAAATCATCCGTATCAAAAGAACGCAGGATCATTGTTATCCGAACTTCTTCTACCCCGCCAGTGATTTCATATGGGTGGACAAAACCTGCCTCCCCTTTTGTAGATTCAGGCGCCCATTCTGATCTTGGTAGGGAAGCCAGAAAAACACCCGCCGCCTTCATTGCATTAGCCATTTTTTTATGCGCATAACCAGGATGCGTATTTGCACCTCTAAAAACTATGGTTGCTCCATCTGCCGAAAACGTTTCATCCTCCAACGAACCTTTTGTTGCACCGTCCATGGTGTAACCAAATTCTGCTCCTAGCTTTTTCAAGTCCACATGATCTGCACCGCGTCCTATTTCCTCATCTGGGGTAAATAGAATTTTCATTGTGGCATGCGGACGTTCGGATACCATCAATTGTTCCGCAGCGGTCATAATCTCTGCAACACCTGCCTTATTATCTGCGCCAAGAAGAGTGCTACCGTCTGAGGTAATTATTGTATGGCCTTTCATTTCTTTGAGAGGACCAAAAGCTTTTGGTGTCAAAACGACCCCACCCTTTGGCAAGTGAATTTCACCACCGTCGTAGTCACTATGAAGCAATGGACGCACTCCAGCCCCATTATATTCTGGAGAGGTATCCATGTGTGCACAAAAACACACCGCTGGTCTATGCTCATATCCTGAACTCGCAGGAACAGTTGCATAGACATACCCTTTGCCATCCATATGTGCGTCTTGGACTCCAAGCGCCTTCAATTGGTCAACCAAAAGTTCTCCTAAATCCTTCTGCTTTTCGGTGGAAGGAACAGTTGAACTATTTGCATCACTTTGTGTATCTATTTGAACGTATTGAGTAAAACGTTCGAGTAAAGTTGGGTACTTCATTTTCCAAATTTGTTTGTTTACGACTATTTTTTATGTAGCGACGAGGGTAAAAAAACTGTTCTTATTACTGTTTCAAGTAGCAGACGAATGTCCAAGAGAACTGACCAGTTTTCTATATAATAGATATCTGCACGAATACGTGCTTCTAAAAGCCCTTTATCCGCTGCGGCTTCTCCACCACGCAAGCCACGAGTTTGAGCCAAACCAGTGAGACCTGGTTTTGCCCAATGACGAATTTTATATTGCCTGATTTTAGCAGCGTAATTGAACCCATCTCCTTCTGTGTGTGGACGCGGACCAATTAATGACATTTGACCGGACAAAACATTGAATAATTGGGGCAATTCATCTATTCCGAGTTTTCTCATCCAACGTTGTATGGCATTGGAGGTGCCTTTTGAATTGATGGTACGAAACTTCAGTACCGTAAACTTCCTGCCTTCTAAACCTTCGCGACGCTGCATAAAAAAGGGAAATCCTGCGCCACTTAACACCAGAATAACAGCAAATAACGGGAGCATCCAAGAAAGAACAAGCGCTATACCTATTACCGTGAAAAAAACGTCGAATAGTCTTTTAGCTATTTTATTGAACCAATTGGATAGCGGGTCTCTTCTTTCAGAAAACAAAGGAAACCCTTCTAATGACTCCAAAAATAGCTGTCCAACATAATTTGGGCCCATATCCGGAAGATAGCGGAATCGCATGCCCTGCTTTAAGGCATAATCTTGAGCTAGCTCATAAGCTTTGGTGCTCGGTGCCAAAGCACATATTAACTCCTGACTCTCGGGAATATCTTCCTTATCTAGTGCAGTAACTTCCAACGTGCCTTGATATTGTAATCCCAAATCAGGTCGAATATTAACCAACTCAATGAGTGCTTGTGCAGTACTGTGCATACCGACAAGAATAAATGTACGCTGCCACCTGCCTTTCGCCATTTGATGGCGAAGGAATTGTACAAAAATCAATCGATAAATTATTGCAGCACTATACAATAAACCAAAATAAGTACCTAAAAAAAGCCTACTGTAGTAATACCCCTTTAATCCAACAACTATTATAGATAATATGGCGAACTGGGCAATTGCACCTCTAAGTACATTGGCCAGTACATTGCGCTGCTCCAAGCCACTGCTATAGGTGAATGTTTTTGCCCACCTGCCGGATGCATACCAGCTCACAAAGGTCAACACGAACAGCTGCAGGTAGTAATTATAATATTCTGGATTAGAAATCCGTAAATCAGCAAAACGCCAATAGCTCACCGCTGCGAACAACGTAACGATCAGCACACCATCAATGACAAGTGTGCCCAAGCGAAATATTTGTGAACTCTGATTTTGCATTTTTCGTCGGCCAAAAGATACTTACTTTTACAACGATGAGCACTACGAACAACCCCATAGTATATGCCGAAGGAATTGGACCAGATAGAGCGGCATTACTAATGGAAGAATTAGGGATTCGAACTACTTGGCAGTTGCTTGAGCATTATCCTTTCAGATATGTGGATAAAACCCAGTTTCATACCGTCGCTCAGCTCACTACCGCACCAGTTGAAGTTCAAATTAAGGGCGAAATCACCAAAATTGAAGAGTTAGGACCACCCAGGCAAAAGCGATTAGTAGCAACCTTTAAAGATGCAACAGGTTCTATTGAACTGGTTTGGTTCAAAGGCGTCTCATGGATTAAACGATCACTAAAGCTTCATACACCACTTGTGGCCTA
>JAYOSU010000003.1:0-62193 GCA_038139395.1 Cryomorphaceae bacterium | reverse complement strand
AGAAGTTGGACAGAATTTCATGAACTTCTATAACAACCATTTACCCTTTGAGCTGACCCAAGCGCAGAAGCGCGTTGTTAAGGAAATTAGGTTTGATTTAGGGACGGGAGCACAAATGAATCGACTTGTACAAGGTGATGTAGGATCCGGAAAAACCATTGTGGCACTACTTGCTATGTTGTTGGCCATTGACAATGGATTTCAAGCTGCCTTAATGGCTCCAACGGAAATACTAGCTACGCAGCACTTTGAGGGGTTAAATGAAATGTGTCAACCCGCTGGTATACATATTGAATTACTTACTGGGTCTACAAAAAGCACACAACGCGCCTCTATTCATCAACGCCTTCAGAGTGGGGAATTGCAAATCCTCATTGGAACGCATGCATTGATAGAACCAACGGTCAAATTCGCGAATCTTGGACTCGCCATTATTGACGAGCAACACAGATTTGGTGTTGCTCAACGCGCCAAACTTTGGAAAAAGAACGAGCATCCACCTCACATGTTAGTCATGACAGCAACACCTATTCCAAGAACCTTAGCGCTTAGCCTCTATGGGGACCTTGATATTAGCATCATTGACGAATTGCCTCCTGGGCGGAAACCTATCACCACTAAACATTTATTTGAAAAGAATAGGTTGAAGCTAAATGGATTCATGCAGCAAGAAATCGCAAAAGGTAGACAAGTGTATGTTGTCTTTCCATTAATTGAAGAAAGTGAAACCCTTGATCTAAAAAATCTTGAAGTTGGTTACGAACAATTGCTTCGAGATTTTCCTCGTCCACAATATCAAATTGCGGTGGTTCATGGGCGTATGAAGCCAGAGGACAAAGAAGGAGAAATGAAGAGGTTTGCCACGGGTAAGGCAAAAATTCTTGTGGCAACCACAGTAATTGAAGTTGGCGTGAATGTGCCTAATGCTTCTATCATGATTGTTGAAAATGCTGAACGTTTTGGTCTGAGTCAACTTCATCAGCTCAGAGGCCGAGTGGGGCGCGGAAGCGAAGAAAGCTATTGCATCCTAGTAAGCTCCTTTAAACTTAGTAGCGATGCAAAAACACGACTTGAAACCATGGTGCGCACCCAAGACGGATTTGAAATTGCAGAAGTAGACATGAAACTTCGTGGACCTGGTGATATTATGGGCACTAGACAAAGCGGTCAATTGCAATTTAAATTGGCCTCTTTAAGCCAAGATGGAGTCATTTTAAACTGGGCGCGCGAAGTAGTAGAAAAAATATTAGCCGTTGATTCGCAACTAAATGATGAAAATCACGTTCCTATAAAACAGCATTGGAAAACATTGTATAAGGATAAATGGGGCTGGAACAGGATTTCATAATTCATGGTTAGAATTTTTAGACGATACATGCGGTTGCAGCATTTAATCTTGCTGCGAAATGGCGGGTACACATTTATAAGAGCGAATGTGATCAAGTTACTTTTGTCTATTACAATCATCCTACTCTCTTTTTACTTTTTTGACACCTACATTTTGGATATTGATTCAGCAGCTGCTTGGGCGACAGGATTGCTTTCACCATTTGGCTTAATTAGTCTGTTTTTCTTCTCAGAAATTAGTATTGGATTTATTACCCCAGAACTTCTCATTGTATGGGCAGATGAAACTTTAAAACCCAAATGGATGCTTATCCTATTGGCTAGTTTGAGCTATGTAGCCGGAATTTTAGGTTACTTTTTAGGCCAATTTTGGCGAACCCGTGCTTTTGTAAGAAACTTTATTCTAGAACGCTACAGCGAGACCTTTATTCAGCTAAATCATTTTGGGGGTTTACTTATAATTCTTGCTGCTTTAACACCATTACCTTACCCCATTGTAAGTCAACTTAGCGGAGTCAATAATTACCCCTTTCAAAAATTTGCGCTATTGACCTTAGTTCGTTTTCTGCGATTTGCAATCTATGGGGCGCTTCTATATAAATTGTTTTAAGCCTCATTTTTAGCACTTTTTATTCTCTGTCATTAGTGTAACTTTGACGGCTATTGAACATTCTTATTGATGAATATTTCTTACCGTTGGTTAAAGCGTTTTTTAGCGGTCGACTTAAATCCCAAATACGTTGATGAATTATTGACTGATACTGGCCTTGAAGTTGAGGGACTCACTGAAGTTGAAAGTATCAAAGGAGGGTTAAAAGGTGTAGTTGTTGGGCAAGTTTTGACTTGCATTCAGCACCCAAATGCAGACCGTTTGAAAATAACCACAGTAGATGTTGGTGGTGATCATCCGCTACAAATCGTCTGCGGAGCTCCAAATGTAGCTGTTGGTCAAAAAGTACCCGTTGCTACCGTTGGAACCAAGCTCTATCCGGATGGAAAGGAGCTTAAAATTAAAAAAGGTAAGATTAGAGGAGAGGTCAGCCAAGGAATGATTTGTGCGGAAGACGAGCTTGGTCTGGGCACAAACCATGAGGGCATTATGGTGTTGGACAAATCTCTTTCACCCGGCTCAGCTTGTGCAGACATTTTAGATGTTGAAAGTGATCATGTTTTTGAAATTGGCTTGACTCCAAATAGAACTGATGCTATGGGACACATTGGTGTGGCACGTGATTTAAGAGCTGCACTTTTATCTAAGGGAGAACAAGCGCCCGAATTAATCATTCCTAAGGGAGTTTTAAAGACTGAAGGTAAGAACCCTGTCAAATTAAGCCTAGAAAGTCAAGCATGTTCCTCCTACTATGGAACCTATTTTACCAATGTGGTAGTTTCTGAAAGCCCTGATTGGCTCAAAAACAGCTTGAAAGCAGTTGGGATAACACCTAAAAATAATGTAGTTGATATAACCAATTATGTCCTGCACACTTTTGGACATCCTTTGCATGCTTTTGATGCAGCAAAAATTAAAGGTGATTCGATTGTAATTCGCCAAGCTACACAGGGAGAATTAATTACTACTCTAGATGAAGTAGAACGAACTCTTGATGCTGCGGACCTGGTTATAGCAGACCAAAACAAGCCATTGTGTATTGCAGGGGTTTTGGGTGGTGTAAACAGCGGTGTTTTGAACGAAACTTCAGAGGTATATTTAGAAGGCGCCTATTTTGACCCTATTAGCGTGCGTAAAACTGCCAAACGTCATGCTGTTAATACGGACGCGAGCTACAGGTATGAGCGAGGTGTAGACCCAAATACTACCTTACATGCCCATGCCTATGCCGCACAACTTATTTGTGAATTGACCGGTGCCGTTGCAAGTCCTGTTCATCATATCGGGATAACGGAATTTCCAAGAGTTGAAATCACATTCAGTTTTGAAAAGATTTGCAGGCTTATTGGGGTGGCTATGAGTATTGAAAAGGCCTCCGATATATTAAAATGGCTGGATTTTGAAATCACAGCATTAAATGGTGACCAATGGACCGTGAAAGTCCCTACATACCGTGTAGATGTCACCCGCGACGTGGATATAGCAGAGGAACTTTTACGAATTTATGGCTTCAATAACATTGACGTACCCGAAGGAATGCGCATCAGCATCGCCAAGCACGATGCCCGTCCCTCAAAGATTGAGAAATCTATTCTAGGTCAGTTAACAGGAAACGGCTTCTACGAAATCATGAACAACAGTCTTTCCAAAAGTTTCGACTATGAATCATTGCAAGAAGACGTTACAGATACGCTGATAGAAATGTTAAATCCGTTGAGCCAAGATTTGAATATTATGCGTAATAATCTCCTTTTCGGGGGACTTGAAGCCATCAGTTTCAATCAAAAACGGCAACAAACCAATCTTAGATTCTTTGAAAGAGGTAAAACGTATGGCAAAGGTAAAAATGGTTATTTCGAAAATGCAGTCTTAGATCTTTTCTGTACCGGAAACTCAAATACCAATCATTGGAATAGCGCTCCTAAGCCTAATGATTTCTTTTTCATGAAAGGGCTGGTTGAAGGGCTGTTTAATAGGTTGGGATTACCCTTGGTGATGGTGCACAAAGAGCACAGTCTCTATAATGAATATCTAAGTTTAAAAGTTGGAAAAACCACAGTGGGACATCTAGGTTCTATCCACCCTAAAGTTCAACATCATTTTGATATTAAAGATGCTGTTTTTCATGCCTCTTTGCTTTGGGAGCCTATTACTACACTTACCATTCATTCGGGTGCAAAGCCTTTTGAATCGTTGCCTAAATACCCCTCAATCAGGAGAGATTTGGCACTTCTTGTAGATTCAACTACGACCTATGCTCAGCTTACCGAGTCCATTGTTCAGACAGAGCGTAAACTTCTTCATGATGTTTTTCTCTTTGATGTTTACGAAGGCGATAAATTACCAAAGGGTAAAAAAAGCTATGCAATCGGGTTAACATATCAGGATCCGCAGAAAACTTTAAATGATAAAGTGGTTGATAAAAGCATAGACAAGATAGTGCATCAACTCAATGAACGATTTGGCGCAAAATTGCGTTAACCGTTCATGCTAAAGGTAGCCTGGGCACCTATTTACCATCATCCTCTTCCTGAAAACCATCGGTTCCCGATGGTTAAATACTCCTTGCTACCCGAACAACTTGTTCACGAAGGCACATTATCTGAGCAATCATTCTTTAGGCCAGATATGCTTACCGAAGAGCAGATTACTAGAACGCATTGTGATAGCTATTGGACTAATTTAAAGAGGCTCACGTTAGACGGGAAAGCTCAACGAAAGATTGGCTTTCCACTGAGCAAACAGCTTGTAGATAGAGAGCGTACTATTTGTAAGGGAACCATTGACAACACTGAATTCGCCCTGAAGTATGGGTGTTCAATGAATATTGCCGGTGGAACACATCATGCTTTTTATGATCGAGGCGAAGGCTTTTGTATTCTCAATGACATTGTTATTGGAGCACATCACCTCATTGATTTTCATGGTATTACAAAAATATTAGTCGTTGATTTAGACGTACATCAAGGCAATGGTACCGCAGCCCTAACTCAAAAAGATGATCGAATTTTCACCTTCAGTATGCATGGAGCCAAAAACTACCCTTACCATAAGGAACAGAGCAATTTAGATGTGCCTCTACCTGACTGCATTGAAGACAAAGAATACCTTAGAATTCTGGAGCAACACATCAATAATCTGTTCCATCTGGTTGAACCAGAATTTGTTTTTTTTCAGAGCGGGGTAGATGTAATCAAAGGTGACAAACTGGGCAGGATGAACCTGTCCATAGACGGGTGTAAAAGACGTGATCAAATGGTTTTTGACTTATGTCATAAAAACGATGTTCCCGTTGCCGTGAATATGGGAGGCGGCTACAGTCCTCAAATTCGACACATTATAGAAGCCCATGCCAATACATTTAGAATGGCTGCTCATTATTTCGATTAGGTTGGTGATAACTATTTTATCTTAACTACGCAAAAAGTATCATTAAGTATAATTTTATCTCAAAGTATAGAATTATGCGTTTACTATTTTCTATCCTAACCTGTGTTTTTGCCTTCTCGGGTGTTTTTGCCCAAAAAGTTCAGCGTTTAGAATCAAATCGAACCTTATCGGTTTATAACGCATTCGGAAATGCTTATCAAAGCATTGGCTGTTCAGTACCACTAGCTCAATCAAGCTGGGAATTACACGCTCAAAGAAATTTAGGAATAATCGAAATGGAAAAATTTGATTGCCCGTCAAATTATTTTATTGGAGGATTAAAAAAGGTTCAAGTAAATCCAAAATGGAGTGTCAAATTAGGAGCAGGAATAATTTCGAAACTGGAATTCAGTAACTTAAATTTTAGTATTTCCCCTGCAGCTCAAGCCAAATACCAAGTATTACCTTGGCTTTCTTTAGGCAGCACCTATATCAAATTTGTAAATTACTGTGAGTCTCAAGTTGGATCTAACAATAGACTTATTCAATTATCCACACACTTTGACTTAAATTGGCACAGTAAATCGAATGGATTGATAACCTTAAGGTCGAAGAATCCCATATATATAGATGCATTTGCCTCTTCAGGTATCAATTATACCGCTGCTGGAATAGAGCTATCAAAATCTAAACAAAGTCACCTTGCATTAAGAGGTCAATTGTTTACGAAATAC
Organism: Cryomorphaceae bacterium; assembly: GCA_038139395.1. Lineage (GTDB taxonomy): Bacteria > Bacteroidota > Bacteroidia > Flavobacteriales > Schleiferiaceae > UBA10364. The sequence goes on along the minus strand of JAYOSU010000003.1, from coordinate 56,133 downwards.
GGAGGTCTCTTCAACCAATACGCACCTCTTCCGGATATTCAATGGCTTGGTTTGGTATACAACTATATTTTAGCTGAAATCACTGTAAAAGCAGGAGGTGGATTGACGACAAATGTTTTTTCTAGTGATTTACGTTCTAGCTTCTCACCATATTTTTTTGCTAGTATTCAGCAAAAACTAATGAATCAAACCCATTTGTTTGTTGAGATATGGCAACCCACATTCAATTATTTCAGCGCCTCAAGAGCGCCTTTCTTTCAAGTTGGGTTATCTATAGAGCTGAACTAGAAGTGTAAAAACCAAGTTTTTAAACAATGCGACTTAGTACTACGCAACGTTAAAGATTTACCTCTTTAACTTTTTGTATATGAAACTTCTTTTTTCTGTAGTACTCCTCTGTGCTTTTAAAAACATTAATGCACAACGCTATCAACAAATGTCTTCTAATCGTGATAATTATGTAAGTGTTGGAATCGCTAATCCCTACACAGGTGTGAAGCTAGGACTTCAACTGAAGCCTGATTTATTCTTGGAAGGACAGGCTCTTACAGACGGCGGCGCAATTTGGAAGGAAGATGAATTCAACGATTGGAGATGTCTCACAATCTTGAAAGGATGGCAATTACCTTTTGTAAACTCAAAATTAAAATTCGGAGGTGGTTTGATTCAAACTGAAGAGCCTCCATTTACTATCCATAAGACGCGCCTTCAAACCGCAATGCAATTGGCCTATTCCATTCCGATTATCCAAAATTGTCTTGTCAGCTGGAGCATCACTTACCCCTTTAGCAAGACTTTAAATGTATATCCAGCTTTTCTTTACAGCCTCGAATTTAGATTCAAAAGCTATTCGAAAGAGAACGGTTTGCAGTGACCCGGTTTATTTCAATGAATCGAGTATAATTTTTTTTAAGACAACAGGTTACCCAATGAATGGTCATAGATGGATTTAAAATCGTCCACCATACCCCAATTTTCATCATCCACGCGCAGACTTCCCTTGGTTACGTGACCAAGTAGGTCAAAGGCACAACCATTGAGCATCATTAAATCAATGAACGGGTCTTTTTGTTCTTCACTAACCGTTACAATAATCCTTGAAGCAGCCTCTCCAAATAGCACGGCATCTTTACGGAACTCTGCAGGAAGCGTAATATCAAAACCAAGGTTATGCACCATTGCTTTTTCCAAAAGACCAATAAAAAGTCCTCCTTCACTCAAATCATGCGCAGATTTAATTACCCCTTTGCGAATTAACATCTGTACCTGCTTTTGATTTGCATATTCTTCCTCTAGATCAAAGTGAGGAGCTGAACTATTTTCAACGCCATGGATATTTACCAGGTATTGTGAGGAAGATATATCATCATGATTACTTCCGATCATAAAAATCAAATCGCCCTTATCCTTGAAACCTAGTGTTGTAATGTACTTTTTATCCTCTACCACTCCTATCATCCCTATAGTGGGCGTTGGGAATACAGGCTCAACCGTATCACCAATTTGTGTTTGATTATAGAAACTCACATTTCCACCTGTTACTGGTGTTTCGAATTTCTCACATGCTGCGCTCATGCCTTTAATTGATCCCACAAATTGCCAATAAACTTCTGGATTGTATGGATTGCCAAAATTCAAACAATTGGTCACCGCAGAAGGCACGCCGCCAGAACAAGTTATATTTCTAGCGGCTTCACTAACTGCCATAGCACAACCTATTTCGGGATCAACATGCACAAAACGCGAATTACAATCTACGCTCATCGCTAAGGCCTTATTGGTGCCCTTTATATTGACTATACCGGCATCGGTAGGTGCATTGGTACTCATATTTCGGGTTCCCACCATACTGTCATATTGCTCGTATATAAACCGTTTAGAAGCAATGTTTGGAAGGGCTACCATTTGCTGTGCTACTGCAAGTAAATCGCTAGGCTCCTGAATGGATTGAATATTGAATTGCTTGAACTCTTGATAATATGCAGGCTCTGACCATTCTCTGTGGTATACAGGAGCATCACCACCTAAAACTGCACTATCTGCAGGAATGCTTCCCATGAGCTCTTCGCCCCAATAATAATTTACTGTGCCTCCTTCGGTAACAATACCGATTTCTTCACATTCTAAATCCCATTTATCAAAAATATCTAAGACCTTTTGTTCCTTTCCTTTCTCCACAACCACAAGCATTCGTTCTTGAGATTCTGAAAGAAGAATTTCCCAGGCTTCCATTTTTTGACGTAAAGGCACTCTATCTAACCAGATATCCATTCCATGTTCACCTGCTGCAGACATTTCACATGAAGAACACGTAATACCCGCGGCACCCATATCCTGCATACCTACAACCGCATCGGTTTCAGCTAATTCCATAGTAGCCTCAAGCAAGAGTTTCTCCTGGAATGGATCTCCAACTTGCACAGATGGAATGTCCTCCGCGCTATCTTCATCCAAATCTTTAGAAGCAAAAGAAGCTCCATGAATTCCATCTTTTCCTGTTGCGGAGCCTACAATAAACACGGGGTTACCCACTCCAGTTGAAGTAGCAGATATTTGCTTTCCTACCTCTACTATACCAGCAGAAAAAGCATTTACTAAAGGATTTTGGTGATAGCACTCGTCAAAATATACCTCACCACCAACTATAGGAATACCAAAACTATTTCCATAATCACCGATGCCTTTGCTCACTCCTTTCACCAGCCATTTTGTTCTTTCCTCAGTTGGATTTCCAAAGCGCAAAGAATTCAATTGAGCAATAGGTCTTGCTCCCATCGTAAAGATATCTCGATTTATACCACCAACTCCTGTGGCCGCACCTTGATAAGGCTCAACTGCTGAAGGGTGATTATGACTCTCAATTTTGAATGCACAAGCTAAGCCATCACCAATATCCACTAAACCCGCATTCTCCTCTCCTGCTTCCACAAGCATATGAGGACCTTTTTTAGGCAATTTTTTGAGCCACACAATAGAGTTCTTATATGAACAATGCTCGCTCCACATCACGCCATAAACAGAGAGCTCAAGATAATTTGGAGTGCGCCCCAATATTTCCTTGATTTTATCAAACTCCTCTGGCAGGAGGCCTATTTCTTTGGCCTGATTCAAAGTGGCAACAGATGTGCTATTCATGTTGAAAAGATTTTGTGCAAATTTACATATTCTAATACCAACACATTTGAATCAAATGCGCAATCTTTCTCACACTTTTCGCGGCTTTTTTGTTTATAACCTGCTGCTGCTAATCATTCTATTTAGTTGCACAGCAACTCCTCAATACGATGTGGTATTCTATGATATGAACATCCCAAATAGTGAAAAAGGCAGACCTAGACAATGGATAGGAATTAATGACGGTATTATAGCCAACATGGGAACACTTCAGGCAGATGATAATCCGCCCTCTGCTACCGAGGTTATTGATCTTTCTGGTACGTATTTATATCCTGGTTTTATAGACGCTCACGGACATTTATTTGGTTACGCAGAAATGCTCAACATGGTGAATCTTTTTGGTGCTACTAGCAAAGATGAGTGCATTAAACGAATCGCTGACTTCATTCAAAATAATCCTTCGACCCCATGGATTATAGGAAGAGGTTGGGACCAAAACGATTGGCCCAATCAAGAATTTCCAACTTCACAGGACTTGGACCAATTTGAAGGTGTTAAAATTTATTTAACGCGAATTGATGGCCACGCCGCTTGGGTGAATAAAGAGGTTCTGCAGGCCTTCAATATATCTAATGAACTCATAGTTGAAGGAGGTTCCATCCTAAACGGGATATTGATAGATAACGCCGAATCTTTGGTTAATTTACCCAAACGTTCCTCCGAATTCTGGAGGAAGGCACTTTTGCGAGCGCAAGACAGTTTGGTGAAGTACGGTTTAACAGCCATGACCGATGCTGGTCTATCTACAGATAAAATTCTAATACTTGATTCATTGCAGGAAGAAGGAGCGTTCGGCATAATGGTAAATGCAATGATTTCGAACACCGAAAGTGATTTAAACTATTTTGAAGAATACGGCCCCATACACAATGATCTGCTTCGAGTTCAAAGCGTAAAAGCCTATTTAGACGGAGCCCTAGGCTCAAGAGGCGCATTATTAAGAGCACCTTATCATGATCTGCCTCAACACTATGGACTTCCGCTACTAAGTCCACAAGAACTTGATGAACTAAGAGATAGATGCGTAAAAAATAGCTGGCAACTTTGCGTTCATGCCATTGGCGACAGTGCGCACCGAATTTTATTAAAAAGCTTCAATACGTTGGATACAACTCTTGATTTGCGTTTCCGTGTGGAACATGCTCAAATAATGACTCCGAAAGACAGCGCTTATTACGCACATCCAAATATTATTGCCTCTATTCAACCTACCCATGCCACAAGTGATATGTATTGGGCAGAAAACAGATTGGGTGCACATAGAATACATCATGCCTACAGTTATAAAAGAATACTCAATGCCGCAGGATTAGTTGCTTTGGGAACCGATTTCCCCATTGAGCACATAGATCCATTACATACTTTTTTTGCCGCAGTAGACAGAACCGATAAGCATAATTGGCCTGAAAATGGCTTTTTGGCTGACCAAAAATTAAGCGCTGAACAAGCACTACATGGAATGACTTATGGAGCATCCTATAGTGCCTTTGGGGAAAATGATTATGGTAGCATTACCATTGGTCAAAAAGCAAATTTCACCGTATTAAATCAGAACCTCTTTGATTCAGTCCAACGAGATCGGAAGACCTGTAAAGTTGAACATACCATAATCTCCGGGGACTTGGTATATTCAAGGTAGTAGAGTAAGTGTCAAATTGACCTTTTTTACTATATTGACAATCACAAAACTCAGAATAACCACATAATAGATATCATGAACGAACCAACGCGCTTATTTGATTTCCCTAGATTCCAACAAGAACATTTTCCATTAGAAGTCATGGTATCTTCCAAGGTTGGCGGAGAATGGAAAAGCTATAGTACCAGTGAATTTATTGATGCCGTCAATGAAGCCTCCCGTGGCTTGCTAGAATTAGGTATTAAACATGGAGATAAAGTAGCTCTAATTGCTCATAACAATAGATGTGAATGGAATATAATGGATCATGCGCTTTTGCAAATCGGCGCGGTAGATGTACCAATTTATCCAACCATGACAGAGGATGATTATGAGTATATTTTCAATCATTCTGAAAGCATCTATTGTTTCGTTTCCAATGACGAACTCTATGATAAAGTGAGTAATGTTTTGGACAAGTGTCCTACATTGAAAAAAGTATATTCATTTGAAAAATACAAAGGGCGAAATCATTGGTCCGAAGTCACCAAATTAGGTACGGATCCAAAAAGACAAAGTGAAGTTGAGGATTTCATGTCTGCTGTCAAACCAGAGGATTTGGCCACCATTATTTATACTTCAGGCACCACTGGATTGCCCAAAGGTGTTATGCTCAGTCACGCGAATATTTCCACGACGGTAATTGCTTCAACGCCAAGAATTCCGGGGCTCACAAAAGGACAGGCAAAAACATTGAGTTTTCTCCCAGTTTGTCACAGTTTTGAACGCTTTATTCAATATCTCTACATGTACAACGGCGCGTCCATTTATTATGCTGAGGGATTAGATACTTTAAAGGCAGATCTTAATATGGTTCAGCCAAACATCTTTTCCGCTGTTCCAAGACTGCTTGAGAAATTTTTTGACGGTATAGTGGCAAACGGAACCTCTGCTGGAGGTGTGAAAGCAAAAATATTCGAATGGGCTGTTTCTCTAGCATTGAAATGGGAACCTGAACATGCCAATGGCTCCTTCTACCATTGGAAACTTGGTATAGCGGACAAACTTGTGTTTAGCAAAATACGTGCAGCATTAGGGATGACCAATGTCGCGGCAATCGCCTGTGGTTCCGCAGCATTACAACCCCGTTTATTACGATTCTTTTCTGGGATGGGAGCGCCTATACTTGAAGGCTACGGACTTACTGAAACCGCCCCTGTGATTTCCGTGAATACTACCGCTGAACCCGGGATGATTCGAGTTGGTTATGTAGGAAAATGCATTAAAGGTGTAGAAGCTAAAATTGCTAGCGATGGTGAAATCTTAGCAAAAGGCCCCAACATAATGATGGGTTATTACAAACAGCCTGAACTGACCGCAGAGGTTATGACCGACGGATGGTTTCACACAGGAGATATAGGAGTAATAGACGACGGCTTTATCAAGATTACCGACCGAAAGAAAGAGATGTTCAAAACGTCCGCTGGAAAATATATAGCACCTCAACTTATAGAGAACGAACTTAAAGGCTCTCACCTAATTGCTCAAAGCATGGTTGTGGGTGAAGGAAGGAATTTTCCATCGGCCATATGTATCTTGAATGAAGATGGAGTTAAAGAATGGTGTTCAAGACATGATATTGAATACACAGATTTCTCAACGATGTCAAAAGACCAGCGAATTGTAGATCGTGTTTGGAAAGATGTTGAAAAAGCCAATGCCAATTTTGGTCAATGGGAAAAAATCAAGAAGATTATAATTGATATAGATGAATTCACTGTAGACAATGGATGCTTGACGCCTACTTTCAAAGTGAAACGCAAACCCATTTTAGCAAAGTATGAGAGTCAGATAGACTCTTTATATCAAGGATAAAAGCATTAAAAAGTAAAACTGATTTCAAGTTAATTATCATTATTACCTTTTCTATTTTGTGGTGAGAACTTTGAATAATTCAAAACTTTCTTGTTGACATTCTTGTTCTATCACAAAGTAATTAGTTAGAGGTTTGACCCTACCTCCCACCTACAACAGAAATTTACCTCTATTACCCAATGAATTCCAAAACCTTTCTATTTGTAACCGGCATTAGTGCAGGTATTGCAGCATTTTACCTTCAGAACAATGAACAATTGGTTCAATCGTTCATTTTCGGCGGAAATTTTGGTCTTCTTTTGATGCTAAAACGATTTGAACTTGCTGCGGAAAAAGCGCAATAAAAAACCCATTCCTTTCGGAATGGGTCAAATAATCTTTCCACTGTTTAAGTTAAACTTATAGCGCAGCTACATGCTTTGCTAAGCTTGACTTCAAATTTGAAGCTTTCTTTTTATGAATAATGTTGCGCTTGGCTAACTTATCCAACATAGAAGCTACGCGGGGAAACATTTCTGCTGCTTCACCTGCATCAGTGGTACCTCGAAGTTTTCTCACAGCGTTACGTGTCGTTTTGTGGTAGTAACGATTGTGCGCAGCTCTTTTAGCTGTTTGACGAATTCTTTTTAAAGCCGACTTATGATTTGCCATGTCTTTAATTTTAGTTTTTAGTTGTGACCCGTACGGGAATCGAACCCGTGTTTCCGCCGTGAAAGGGCGGCGTCCTGGACCGCTAGACGAACGGGCCAAAATGTTCCAGAACATTCCCCTATTTTATTAAGGGAGTGCAAATGTAACAAGCTTTTTCAGTTCTGCAACACCTTATATGAAAATTTAAAGTTTTTTTCGGTTAATAGGCTTTCGCAAAAACAACGCGCTGAATGCTCGGATTACCAGTTAAAATACACTTACCTTCTTCCTTGGCAGCGTCCAGTGGTATGCAGCGAATGGTCGCTTTGGTTAGCTCCTTGATTTTATTTTCAGTTAATGTAGTTCCGTCCCAATGTGCGTAAACAAATCCTGGGTTCCCTTTCATTAAAGATTCAAACTCTTCCCATGTATCCGCGGTCTTACTATTTTCCTCTCTAAAACGAAGTGCTTTATCAAAAAGCGAAACCTGAATTTTATCAAGCAACAAAGGAACTGCAGAAGCGACTTCCTCTTGTTTCATAAATTGTTTCGTTAAAGTATCGCGACGCGCAACTTCCACGGATCCTTTTTCCAAATCTTTTGGTCCAATTGCTATTCTAATTGGAACTCCTTGTAGTTCGTATTGATTAAATTTCCAACCGGGTTTGTGAGTATCTCTATTGTCAAACTTGACAGTTACTCCTGCTAAACGAAGCTGCTTCATCAGTCCTTCAGCTACTTCAGAAATTGCCGCTAATTGCTCTTCACCTTTGTATATTGGAACAATCACCACTTGATATGGAGCTAGCTTCGGGGGTAAAACTAAACCGTTGTCATCGCTATGCGTCATAATTAGAGCGCCCATCAATCTTGTACTCACTCCCCAGGAAGTTGCCCACACATATTCTTGAGTACCTTCTTTAGTCTGAAATTTGACGTCAAAAGCCTTTGCAAAATTCTGACCAAGGAAATGCGAAGTACCCGCCTGTAGTGCCTTTCCATCTTGCATCAATGCTTCAATACAATACGTCTCCAAGGCACCGGCAAATCGTTCCCCTTCTGACTTCAATCCGCGTAATACAGGTATAGCCATAACCTCTTCAACGAAAGTCGCATACACATCTAACATGGTTTCTGCCTCCTGAATGGCTTCTCTTTCAGTGGCATGTGCTGTATGGCCTTCTTGCCATAAGAACTCCGCTGTTCTTAAGAAAAGTCGTGTCCGCATTTCCCAACGTACCACATTTGCCCATTGATTGACTAAAATTGGCAAGTCTCGGTAACTCTGAATCCAATCTTTATAGGTATCCCAAATAATCGTTTCAGATGTAGGACGAACAATTAATTCTTCTTCTAGTTTAGCAGATGGGTCAACCACAACTCCACCTCCATTAGGATCATCCTTGAGTCTGTAGTGGGTCACCACGGCACACTCCTTCGCAAATCCGTCAACGTGCGAAGCTTCTTTAGAAAAATATGATTTCGGAATGAATAACGGAAAATAGGCATTCATGTGACCTGTTTCCTTGAAACGACGATCTAAATCAGCTTGAATACTTTCCCATATAGCAAAACCATAGGGCTTAATTACCATGGAGCCGCGAACACCAGAATTTTGAGCTAAATCAGCTTTTACTACTAATTCATTGTACCATTTGGAATAATCCTGTTCTCGTGAGGTCAAATGCTTTCCCATTATATCTTGGTATAACTTTTGTTCTTTGTAAATTGAAACGCAAACTTACAGAAGTTATGAGGAAAGGCATCTTTTTATTGGTGATTAGTTGTTTAGTATTAACTAGTTGCTCGAATGCAATCTCCTTAGCAGATAACTTTGCAGAAGACGAAAATTACTACGACCCAACTCTGCCTTCACCACAATTTGCCCGCACTTCATTATCCCTTCCTCATGTTTACACAGAGGAAGATATGGATGGATTTTGGACAGATACTTCAGAAACTAGTACTCGCCCATCTGATAATTCAAACAGCACGGGCCTGTATGGCTCGCCCGGATCTAACTGGGGGATTGGTAACAACACTCATTTTGGTGGTCCATTTTCCTTTTTTGGAGGATATGGACCTATGTTCAATCCTTGGTCTTCAGGAAATAACCCCTATTGGCTTTCAAATTATGGCTGGGGAATAGGGAATAGCTGGGGATACAACAATGGGTGGAATTCATACCATACCAGCTGGAATAACGGATGGGGATACGGCATGTATGACCCCTACAGTTATGGATGGAATCCTTATGGTAATTCTTGGGGTTGGAACAACGGATGGGGTAATAACAATGGGTGGACCAACACAGGAACCTCTGGTTCCGGATCAGGTACTACAAATTCATCCATAAAAACAAAATATAGTGGAAGTCGACCAACTAAATACCAATCATTTCGTGGATCAGGAACAAGCAGTGGCAGAACATTGGGAGGATCGTCTTCAACTTCAAGTGGATGGCGCGGTATCATAGAATCTGCAACTTCCCTGCAAGAAACTCAGGCACAAAAAAATGTTCGCTCATCTTATCCAAGGAGTAATAGTGCATCAAGCTACACTACCAAACGATATCAGTCTAGCAAGGAAAACTCTGCTAGGATATATAATGATAATAACCGCTCGAGATCCTATCAATCGTCTCCTGAGCGCACTAATAATTCAAGTCGCAGTTATTCTCCTTCACCTTCTAGAAATACTCGGACGTCAAATTCTAATAGCTCAAACAGCAGAAGGCGATGAGTAGAAAATTCACTCTACTGCTTGCATTTTTTAGCGCTCTTATTGTTCAAGGTCAGGATTTAGATTATTTCGCAGAACTTAGTAATCCATTGGCTTTTGGTGATAGTAGAAGCAATGCTATGGCAGGTAACATGATAGCTATGAGTGGCTCTCTAACAGCGCTTGCCCATAACCCTGCGACTGCCGGACTGTACCGCAAAGATGTATTCTCATTCGATGCAAATAGTTTTGGCTCAAGAAACGTGAATCCAAAAGGAGGAACCATAGGTAATAGCGCCAATTTAAATATTGGAAGTGCAGGGTTTCTTGCACGTAATCCTAATGACGGTTGGCACTTTTTCTTCACATACAATACCGAGCAAATGTATAGAGCAAGAGTCCGAAACAATCAAGCAAACTCGGGCTCCATAATTAATCAGTTTATCAACAATGCTGCCGGTACTCTTCCCGATGGACTTGAAATGAATGTAGGTGTTTATGAACATATGATTTACCAGAGCTATGGAATTGATTACAATAGTAATACAGGTGAATATTATTCGAGTGCCAATCTAAATGATGTAGATACCAGACATCTCTACTTTAGAAAGGGTCTTAAAAATAGATGGACTGCAGGAGCAGGGAAAGGAATTTCGCAAAGGTTATATGTTGGAGGAGCTTTGAGTATCATGCACTCTTTTGAATCCGTTGAGGTAGAGCACTACGAAATTTTCAATGAGACCTCCGACCTGATCCAATTTGATATGGAAGAATGGTGGAAAAATAGTGCAATTGGCATTACAGGGAATATAGGATTGTATTATCGTCCTATTCAATCCGTTAGATTTGCTGCAGCCATAGAATTACCCAGCATTTTAGGTTTTACTCAGGAATGGGAAACCAAATTCATAATTGACCGGCCATCTGTTCCTTCTGAATTTACAAGCCAAATAGGTTTAGGTGAGGATTATCAATGGTCCATGTTGACTGCTCCAAAATTGAGTAGCGGAATAACATTTGTCGCAGGTCGTGTGGGATTATTTACTGTAAACTATGCCTATATTCCCACAGGCGTTGGCAGGATGATTAGCGAGTATGAAAGATACTTAAACAATGCCATTGATTCACTATTGACACCTACACATAGATTAGGTGCTGCAGGAGAAATTAGGCTTGGAGTACTCACAATATGCGGCGGCGCTACTTATATAAATAGCGCGCAAGAATCTCTTGGTCCGCAAATACAAACCGGTTTAGGTGCTAGTATTAGATCTGGAAATACCACCTATTTTTTTTCTTACGGACAAATAATTAGAGACAAACAATATTACATGTACAGTGCTGATTATTCAAATGCCGTATCCTACTCAAATTCACTCTCTGTTTTAAGTACCGGGGTTACGGTTAAATTTTAAGGTTTTTTAGTCGTTTTAGTTTAATTTGCATCAACCTAAACTCAAACGAATTTCTACTGTTGATTTATTGTAGAATCATATAACCTTCTTAGATCAGAATTATGCAAAAGTTTTGGACGCTTCTTTTTGCCTTGACCATCACATTATCTGGATACAGCCAGAGAAAATCAAAAGACGACGCACCTTCTTGGACCACTGCCAATACAAGTGCATTTAAATTTAGAGACATCGGACCTGCGACAACATCTGGGCGAATTGCAGATTTAGCAGTCAATCCAAACAATAGTGCTGAAATCTACTTAGCACTGGCTTCAGGCGGCGTTTGGAAAACATCAAATAACGGAACAACCTGGAAAGCAATTTTTGACAATGAAAATTCCTACAGTACCGGCTGTATTGAAATAGACCCAAACAATTCCAACACAATTTGGGTGGGTTCTGGAGAAAACAACAATCAAAGATCTGTAGCATACGGTGACGGGGTTTATGTTAGTAGAGATGGGGGCAAATCCTGGACAAACACTGGGCTTAAAGAAAGTGAACATATTGGTATGATTGCGATTGACCCTACCAATTCGAGCCATGTTTACGTGGCAGCCTACGGACCTCTATGGAAAAAAGGCGGCGACAGAGGGATTTATGAGTCTAAAGATGGAGGGCAAAATTGGAATAGAATTTTAGAGGTTAGTGAGCACACTGGATTTAATGAAATTCATATGGACCCTAGAGATCCAAACGTGCTCTACGCAGCGGCTCATCAAAGAAGAAGACACGTATACACTCATCTAAGTGGAGGCCCTGAAAGTGCGCTCTATAAAAGTATTGATGGAGGACAAAATTGGAATAAAGTAGGTGGCGGATTCCCTAGTGGCAATGTTGGCCGAATTGGTATGGATATTAGTCCAGCAAATCCAGACATTCTTTATGCTACAGTTGAAGGTCATGGAATGTACAAGAGTACTGATCGCGGAGAAAGTTGGAGCAAGCAAAGTGGGCATGAAACAAGTGGTAATTACTATGTTGAACTCATAGCGCATCCAACTAAGGAAAGTACAGTTTACAGCATGGATACCTACGCTCACGTAAGCAACGATGGCGGTAAAAACTTTAATCGCATACCAAAGAAATTGAAACATGTAGATAACCATTGCTTGTGGATTGATCCAACAAACACCAAACACATGCTAATCGGAACGGATGGAGGTCTTTATGAGACCTGGGATGAAATGGCTAATTGGAATTGGCGCGCAAACCTTCCAACGATTCAGTTTTATCGAGTTGCAGTCGATAATGATTGGCCATTCTACAATGTGTATGGAGGAACTCAAGACAACAACTCCTTAGGCGGACCTTCTCAAACCATCAATAGAAGAGGAATTATTAATAGTGATTGGTTTGTAACCAATGGAGGCGACGGTTTTGAAAGTGCCACTGATCCTGAAGACCCAAACATTGTTTATGCACAAGCACAATATGGCTGGCTAGTCAGGTTTAACAAGCGAACTGGAGAAAAAACACCCATACAGCCGCAACCTAGATATAAAGAACCTGCATACCGCTGGAATTGGGACGCGCCTCTACTCACAAGCAAGCATGCCAAAAAGACCATTTACTTTGCGGCAAATAAAGTCTTCAAATCAGAGGATCGTGGCGGATCTTGGCAAGTCATTTCTGAAGATTTATCCCGTCAAATAGACCGTAATACTTTGCCGATTATGGATAGATACTGGGGCCCAGAGGCTATTGCACTTCACAAAAGCACCTCTATTTACGGCAATATTGTAACCTTGAGAGAGCACCCGAACAATTCTGGTGAGCTTTGGGCCGGAACGGACGATGGTTTAGTTTGGAAAACAAGCGACGATGGAAAAACCTGGTCGAGTATCAAAAACTTCACTGAATTGCCAAAAACAAAAGTGGGGTCGTTGAGTCTTCCTCTTGTTTATGTTCAAGACATTGTGCTTTCTTCACACCAGAAAGACCTTGTTTATGTGGTGTTCAACAATCATAAAAATGGTGATTTTAAGCCCTACATTTATAAAAGCGCCAATGGCGGAAAAAGCTGGGAGGGCATTGCTAGCGATTTACCTAATCGCGGAACAGTCTATTCCTTAGTAGAAGATCCAATTAATCCAGACCTGCTATTCGCAGGTACCGAATTTGGATTATTTTTCACGCTAAACGGCGGAGAAAACTGGGCACAACTAAAGGGTGGTCTACCAACTATTGCAGTCAAGGACATCGCCATTCAAGAAAGAGAAAATGATCTAGTATTAGCAACTTTTGGAAGAGGGTTTTATGTTTTAGATAATTATTCCCCTTTGAGAGAGCTTAATTATGTCTTAGAGCAAGAAGCTGCATTCTTTTCAACCAAACCTGGCCTATTATTCCAAAGAGCCAACATTGGCGGTATGGGTTATAAAGGCGGACAGCACTATCGTTCAAAAAATCCACCCATGGGTGTAACCTTTCAACTTCACCTAGCAGAAGGAGCAACAAGAGTTAAAGATGCACGTCCAGAGGCGAATAATGAATTACCCCACTACCCTACTATGGAGCAATTGCGCGCAGAAGACTGGGAGGAAACACCGTACTTATTGTATACCATTAAAGACGACCAAGGATCAGAAGTCGCGCGTTTTACTCGGGGCGACTTTAAAGGTATAGAGCGGTTTACATGGAACGCTAAATACAGCAGTAAGGCTAGTATTAATTCTAATGGAGAGCCAAAAACAAATCCTAGTACGACAACCTTTGTAAAGCCCGGAACGTATCATATATCTGTAATGCGCTCAACTAATGGAGAACTTAAAGAATTGATTTCAGATCATGAATTTGAGGTAAATCATTTGTATAACTACGAGGAGATTGACTACGAATTCAATGCTAAGATTGATGAAGTCTATGCGGAGGCAAATCGCATCGAATATGAATTTAACGAATTAAAGGACGAGCTAAACGAATTACGTGCTGGCTTTAGAAACACCGTGGGAGCTTCAACAACAGATTTGCAGGCTACAAGGGGCATTGACGTCAAATTGAAAGAGCTAAGCCTACTTCTGAACGGAGATCCTTCTCGTACCAAACGTGAAATGGAAACGGTTCCATCCCTAGGGGATGTAGTGGGTATTCTTGCATGGGGAGCATGGAACCATAGAGGTGCCCCAACGGGTTCTATGAAAAATATGTTAGAAGATGCTCAGGCAATGATAAAAGATGCCGCAATGGCTCTAGAATCGATTGAGGAGCAGATTGACGAATTAGAAGAAAAAGCACAGAGCCAAGGAGTTCCATATTGGGATTGATTCATGTAACTTTGCGCCCCTAAATTAACCGGTTATTTATGCCTAGTAACTTAGATGAAATACTTTTTGAAGCCATAGGCGATGCTCACGAAAGCTTCTCCGCTACCACACCTTTACGTGCTGATGCGTTTGAAAAAAGTGATGAAGAGAAAATTGAGATTATTTCCAATCATGTCAGGGGAATTTTAGAAACCTTAGGAATGGATTTAACGGATGACAGTATTCAAGGCACACCTAATCGAGTAGCTAAGCTTTACGTTAATGAAGCATTTGGGGGCTTACATCCCAAGCGCAAGCCAAGCATGAGTACCTTTGAAAATAATTACAGGTATGATGAGATGCTTGTGGAGAAAAATATTGTGGTGTATTCAACCTGTGAGCATCACCTTCTTCCGATTATAGGTCGGGCACATGTCGCTTACATTTCAAAAGGCAAAGTGGTTGGCCTGAGCAAAATGAATCGAATAGTAGACTATTATGCTAAACGTCCTCAAGTGCAAGAGCGTCTAACTAGACAAGTAGTTTTGGCCCTTCAAGAAGTTTTGGATACTGAAGATGTGGCGTGCGTGATTGATGCTAAGCACCTTTGTGTTAATTCCAGAGGCATACGAGACATTGAGAGTTCCACGGTAACGGCGGAATTTGGAGGAGTTTTTAAAGAAGAAACCAAGAAAAAGGAATTCTTGAATTACATCAATTTAAAGACCGACTTCGGTGCCTAATGGACCCATTGTATAAGCGATATCCCGTACATATTGAAGACAGCTTGCGTCGCTCAAAAGAACTATTGACTCCAGTGAGTGAAGGAAGAGTGGGTATGTATGTTTGTGGTCCAACTGTTTACTCAAATGTGCATCTAGGTAACGCGCGAACCTTTACTTCATTTGACTTCATATTTAGGTACCTCTCCCACTTAGGTTATAAAGTCCGTTATGTTCGTAATATAACGGATGCAGGTCATTTAGAAAATGATGCAGACGAAGGAGAAGATAAAATTGCGAAGAAAGCCCGGCTCGAAGAGCTCGAACCTATGGAAATCGTACAACGTTATACTGTTGATTTTCATAAGGTCATGCATCAGCTCAATGCGCTACCTCCATCCATAGAGCCTACAGCTACAGGACACATAGTAGAGCAAATTGAAATGATTCAGGCCATAATCAATAGCGGATGGGCCTATGAAAGTAACGGTTCTGTTTACTTTGATGTCAATGCTTACAACCATGATGGAGGCACTTACGGTGAACTTTCCGGCCGTAAAATGGATGAGCTTCAAGCAGGCTCGAGAGCTTTAGATGGACAAGATGAAAAACGAAATTTAGCCGACTTCGCCCTCTGGAAAAAAGCATCTGCCTCTCACATAATGAGATGGCCATCTCCTTGGGGTATTGGATTTCCCGGCTGGCATTTAGAATGTTCAGCAATGAGCACCAAGTATCTTGGAGAGGAGTTTGATATTCACGGGGGCGGAATGGATCTCAAATTCCCACATCATGAATGTGAAATTGCACAGAATGTAGCAACAAACGGAAAGAAAGGCGCTAAGTATTGGATGCATGCCAATATGCTGACGCTTAATGGAAAACGAATGAGCAAAAGCACAGGAAATACCATACTCCCGAGTGAATTATTCAATGGTGACAGTCCATTATTAGTCAAAGGATTTAACCCTTCCGTGGTACGATTTTTTATGATGCAAGCGCACTATAGCAGTGTCTTAGATTTTTCAAATGATGCCTTGCTCGCCGCGGAGAAGGGACATCAAAAGTTAATGAGTGCATGGGTCAAACTACAAGGGCTTTCGGCTTCAAAAGAAAGTACTTGGAATCTTCAGTCCTGGCTGGATAAATGTTACCTCAGTTTAAGCGATAATTTCAATAGCCCAATATTGATTTCACATCTATTTGAAGCTATTAAAATGATAAACCAAAGTGAGAATCATATCCCACTAGTACAGTCCGATTTGGATTTATTCGTACAAAAAATGGATGCCTTCATTTTTGATATTCTTGGCCTACAAGTAGATGAACAAGGAAGCTCGCAGAGTGACGCCCTAGACAAAGCAATGGACCTTGTTATTACTTTGCGTGCCAAGGCTAGAGAAAATAAAGATTGGAATACTGCAGATATCATCCGGGATCAATTGGCAGCTGCAGGAATTAAATTGAAGGATGGAGCTAACGGGACCTCTTACGAAATCTAAAGTTGAAGTTACTTTCAAACATATTTGGTTTCCCTTTATTACTCATAATCTGGGTATATAGGAAGTTCATATCTCCACTTACCGGAGCATCTTGTCGTTATACACCAACCTGCAGTGCCTATGCCCAAGAGGCTGTAAAGCTGCACGGACCTTTTAAAGGGTTTGCTTTATCCATTAAACGAATAGCCTCATGCCACCCTTGGGGCGGTCACGGATGGGACCCGGTTCCAGATAGCGATTTAGAACAACAACTTAAAGACAATACCCCTTAATCATGACAAAAAATATCATACTCTTTACATCCATACTGGTGTTAGTGGCTTGCAACAACCAGAAAGAATCAGATGCTTCAAGCGGAGCTACCTGGGTCAGTGAACTTTACTACCAAGGTGAGGACTACTTTAAAAACATAAGGCAGCTCACAGATGGAGGCGATAACGCTGAAGCTTATTTCAGCTTTGACGGCACTGCACTCACCTTTCAAAGTAATGCGGAAAAATGGGGCAATCAATGTGACCAAATCTATGCTTTCAATTGGGATTTAGACACCATTTTAGAACAAGAACCCCAAATGATTTCAAATGGATTGGGCAGAACCACCTGTGCCTATTTTCTTCCGGGAGACACTACTATTCTATACGCTTCAACGTTCACTGGAGATAGTGCGTGCCCTGCCGTACCCGAACGTGGGGAGGGCGGCGCTTATGTTTGGCCAATTTATGAGGATTTTGATATCTATGTCAGTGACCTCAAGGGTAATCTAATTGATACTTTAATTAGTGGTCCTGGTTACGATGCAGAAGCAACCGTTAGCCCCAATGGTGAGCATATCGTATTTACTTCCACACGTTCCGGAGATTTGGAATTATACGTTTGCGATATTGACGGATCCAACATAAAACAAGTTACTTCAGGATTAGGGTACGATGGTGGAGCTTTTTTCAGTCCTGACTCAAAAAAGCTCGTTTTTAGAAGTTCTCGACCAACAACAAAAGAAGAAGTGGATAAATACAAGGGGTTACTTCAAAAAGGTTTAGTAGAACCTACAAGTATGGAAATCTACACTTGTAACATAGACGGCACAGAACTCACGCAAATTACTTCATTAGGCCAGGCAAACTGGGCACCATTTTATCATCCGAGTGGAAACAAAATAGTTTTTTCTTCCAATCACCATAGTGAAAAAGGCTTTCCTTTTAACCTCTTTATGATCAATACCGACGGCTCAAACCTAGAACAAATCTCATTCGATAAGGCGTTTGATTCATTCCCTATGTTTTCGCCTGACGGTAAAAAACTTGTTTTTGCCTCCAATAGAAATAACGGGGGTGGCAGGGCAACCAATCTGTTTATTGTAGATTGGCAGGAAGAATAACACTATATATGATTGCAACTATCCTCTGGGATTTCCCAAATCACATTGCTATAGCAGGTTTTGAATTGAGGTTTTACTCCTTAATGTTCATCATTTCATTCGTTTTAGGTCAATACGGGATGCAATATGTTTTCAAGAAGGAAAATGTAAACCCCAAACTCATGGACAGTTTGGTGTATTGGATGGTTGGAGCAACAATTATAGGAGCACGACTTGGACATGTGTTTTTCTACGATTGGGGGTATTACAAAAATCATCTTGGTGAAATCTTAATGGTATGGAAGGGTGGATTAGCCTCACACGGAGCCGCAATATCCATAGTTCTTGCCATGATATGGTGGTCGAAACGCATTGCGAAAAAACACCCTATATGGACGCTAGACCGAATCGTAATTGTTGTTGCATTGGCGGGCGGGTTCATCCGAATGGGCAACTGGTTTAACAGCGAGATTTACGGTGCACCAGCCAATAGTTCGGTTGAAACTGTCTTCGTAGAAGCTGGTAGAGCGTCTATTGAGAGAGGCTACGGTGAAAATGTTAAATCATTAACCTTTGATGAAACTGGAACTGTTTTCACTACAGACAGTCTAAATTATCCTGTTCTTGAAGCTCAATTTAGGTTTTTTGGACTGAATGAAAATCAAACTGGTGAGTACGTGAATAATTACCTGGCTAGAATCTTGAATGCAACCTCCAAAGACGATGCTAATATTTTACCCTTTCCAGATGCAACAGCTGAAGTCTACACCGATGAAAATGGTGCCTTTGCGAGCATAAATGTACTTGGTGTTCCTAGGTATCCTACTCAGCTATTTGAAGCCGCCGCATATTGGTTAATTTTCGTGATTCTAGCCTTTCTGTACCTAAAAACGAATGCAAAAAATAGAAGAGGTTTCATTTTTGGCGCCTTTTTAATTGGAGTGTTTGGTTTCCGGTTTTTCGTAGAATACTACAAAGAAATTCAAGTCAGTTTTGAAACATCCATGTCCTTGAACATGGGTCAATGGTTAAGTATTCCTTTGGTGATTTCAGGATTTTATTTGATGCTAACCTCAAAAGAACATAACTCATGAATGCAATGCGTAAATATGCTGTTTGGATCATAGGATTAGGACTAGCAGCATTTATCATCCCATCGGTCATCAGTGGAATTGGAAAAAGCGGTTCTCCACGAAATTCTACTAAGACTGCACCATCGAACACCCCTTATGAGCCACCTTTTAGACAAGATGGCGTTGTTCATGCTATTAACGGAAACGACACGGTTGTTACTTTCAGAGCTGAATACGCTAAAAATGCCGAAAGCATTGAAGTAGGCATGATGTATAGACGAAATGTAAGTTCGGATATGGCCATGCTTTTCTTCATGGATGGCGGCGATCTTCCAAGAAGTTTTTGGATGAAAAATACCTTGATCAGTTTGGACATCATCTATATTAATACAAACGGAGATGTTGTAAGTATCCAAGAAAATGCCCAACCGCTCAATACTACGAGCCTGCCAAGTGAAGGACCTGCGGCATACGTCCTAGAAGTTTTAGGTGGCACGAGTGCTCAATGGGGCATTGAAAAGGGTACGCAAATAGTCTGGTCAGATAATTAGAGTAAGTAGACTTTTCACCAAGTTTATTTATGTATCTTTGCACCCTGATAAGCATTACAAACATCTAAATGTGATTTTGGTATGTACCTAACAAAAGAAAAAAAAGCAGAAATCTTCGCTGAATTCGGAGCATCTGCAACAGACACAGGATCTGCAGAAGGGCAGATTGCATTGTTCAGCCATCGTATCTCTCATTTAACAGAGCATCTGAAGCAGAACAGAAAAGACCACAACACTGAGCGATCACTAATCGCCTTAGTGGGTAAAAGAAGAAAACTTCTGAACTACTTGAAGAAAACAGACATCACTCGCTATCGTGCGATTGTTGAGAAACTAGGATTGAGAAAATAATTTCAATCTAGAGGATACACAGAAAGGCAATTTATACAATTGCCTTTTTGCGTATAAAACAGTATCTATTTACACTATATATGATTCCTAAAGCAATTATTGAAACTATTACTCTTCCAGACGGCAGAGAGATCACTCTTGAAACTGGCAAACTTGCCAAGCAAGCAGATGGATCTGTTGTTGTGAAGTGTGGTGGTACTATGCTGTTAGCCACTATTGTGTCTAGCAAAGAAGCGAAAGAAGGCATTGACTTTCTTCCGCTTACGGTAGATTACCGTGAAAAATTTGCGGCAAATGGTCGCGTACCAGGAGGATTTCTCAAGAGAGAGGGACGCCCTTCTGACAACGAAATTTTGACCATGCGTTTGATTGACCGTGTGCTTCGTCCTTTATTTCCAAAGGACTATCATGCGGAGATTCAACTCATGATTCAAATGATTTCCTACGATCCAGAAGTAGAAGCTACTTCTCTTACTGGTCTTGCTGCTTCTGCGGCTATTGCAGTAAGTGACATACCGTTTGACGGTCCTATTTCCGAAGTACGGGTGGGTCGTATCAACGGCGAATTAATTATCAACCCTACACCAGCACAAGTTGAAAACTTAGAAGTTGACATGGTAATTGGCGCATCTATGGACAGTGTGGTCATGGTTGAAGGTGAAATGCAGGAAATTTCTGAAGAAGAAATGGTTGAAGCAATCAAATTTGCTCATGACGCCATCAAGGTACAGATTGAAGCTCAAGAGCGGCTGGCTGAACAAGTTCCTTCCTCAAAAAACAAACGCGAATACAGCCACGAAGTGCATAACGAAGAAGTTCGTGAAGATGTCATGGCTGCTACATATGATAAAGTTTACGAAGTTGCCAAAAGTGGCTTACCTAAACACGAGCGTTCTGCAGGATTTAAAGCTGTATTGAACGAATACCTTGAAGGTAAAGACGAAACATGGTTGGATGAGAACACTGGTTTTGCTAAGCGTTATTTCCATGACGTAGAGTATAAAGCAATGCGTTCTATGGTTTTGAATGATGGTCAGCGTTTAGACGGTCGGGACACCACAGAGGTTCGTGCCATATGGTCAGAAGTAGACTACTTACCCGGCGCACACGGATCAGCAGTTTTCACCAGAGGAGAAACACAGTCCCTAACAACGGTTACTTTGGGAACCTCCCTAGATGCCAACAGAATTGATGATGCTACTTTTACTGGAGAAGAGAAATTCTATTTACATTATAACTTCCCTCCTTTTTCTACTGGTGAAGCCCGCCCTATTCGTGGGGTAAGTCGTCGTGAAGTTGGACATGGAAATCTTGCCCAACGTGCATTATACCAAATGGTACATCCAGATAATCCTTACACTATTCGCGTGGTAAGTGATATTCTAGAATCGAACGGTTCATCCTCTATGGCAACGGTTTGTGCCGGTACATTGGCAATGATGGATGCAGGTATTCAAATGGTTAGACCTGTTAGTGGAATCGCTATGGGTTTAATTTCAGACGGTGAAAAATATGCTGTTCTTTCAGATATACTTGGTGATGAAGATCACTTGGGTGATATGGACTTCAAGGTAACTGGAACTGAAAACGGTATTACAGCTTGTCAAATGGATATCAAAATCAAGGGCTTGAGCTATGAGATCTTGGTAAATGCCTTAAAACAGAGTCGTGAAGGACGTATGCATATTCTAGGTGAAATGCTCAAGACTATGCCTGCTACGCGTGAGCAATTGAAACCAAATGCTCCGAAGATCATGACATTGACCGTTAAAAAGGAATTCATTGGCCCAATCATAGGCCCAGGTGGTAAGAATATCCAAGGCATTCAAGCAGATACTGGCACTACGGTAACTATTGAAGAAATCGAAGAACGCGGACATATCGAAATTTCCGGAAAGGATTATGATATGATGAATAAAGCGTTAGAGATGATTCGAGCGATTGCATTTGAGCCTGAAGTTGGTGAAACTTATGAAGGAATTGTACGTGGCGTTCAGACGTATGGTGCTTTTATTGAGATTGCCCCAAAGGTTCAAGGATTGTTACACATCTCTGAAATCGATTGGACGCGTATCAAAAATGTTGAAGACGTTCTAAAAGAAGGCGACAAAGTTCGCGTTAAATTGCTAGACGTTGACAAAGCAGGTAAGATGAAGCTTTCTCGTAAAGTCTTATTGCCTAAGCCAGAAAAAGAAGGCGAAAAGCAAGAAAGCTAAATTTAGAATAAGTTATGCGAACCAATTGCCTTGGTAATTGGTTGGCTCATTAAAAAACATTTCTCTACCATGAGACAGTTAAAAATCACTAAACAGGTTACCAACCGCGAAACGGCCTCCTTAGATAAATACCTACAGGAGATTGGTAAAGTTGAATTGATTACTGCAGAAGAAGAAGTGGAGTTGGCACAACGCATTAAAGCGGGTGATCAGATTGCTTTGGAAAAATTAACCAAAGCTAACCTCCGATTCGTTGTTTCTGTTGCTAAGCAATATCAAAATCAAGGCCTAACACTGCCTGATTTGATCAACGAAGGGAATTTGGGTTTGATTAAAGCTGCACAACGTTTCGATGAAACTCGTGGTTTCAAATTCATATCATACGCTGTATGGTGGATTCGTCAGAGTATTCTTCAAGCATTGGCGGAGCAAAGCCGAATTGTTCGTCTTCCATTGAATAAAATCGGTTCGATCAACAAAATCAATAAGGCATATGCTTACCTAGAGCAGGAGCATGAGCGCCCGCCAAGTGCGGCTGAGATATCAAAGCACTTAGAAATGAGTGAATCTGATGTCAAAGAGAGCATGAGAAACAGTGGTCGTCATGTAAGTATGGATGCTCCCTTAGTTGAAGGTGAGGATAGTAACTTATACGATGTATTGAATTCATCTGATTCACCTCATCCAGATGAAGATCTAATGATGGATTCTCTGAGAACCGAAATTGAGCGATCACTTGCAACTTTGACCCCTAGAGAGGGAGATGTAATTCGTTTATATTTTGGACTCGGTGGTCAACATCCAATGACATTGGAAGAAATTGGCGAGAAATTTGACTTAACTCGTGAGCGGGTGAGACAGATTAAGGAAAAAGCCATTCGAAGAATGAAACACACTTCAAGAAGTAAAATCTTGAAGACTTACCTCGGTTAATAAACTAGGTTAGAACTTTTTTAACAAGCACCCCGTTCAGTAGGACAGGGTGCTTTATTTTTATATAAATAATTATAAGTAACCATGGCATCAACTATTATATCTCCTTCCCTATTAGCCGCAGACTTTGGCAATCTGCAACGAGATTGTCAAATGGTCAATGAAAGCGAAGCGGATTGGTTTCATATTGATGTCATGGATGGAGTATTTGTCCCTAACATAAGCTATGGGATGCCCATAGTGAAGACGATGGCGGAAAATTGCACCAAGATTATGGATGTACATTTAATGATTGTTCAACCTGAGCGATATATTCAAACATTCAAAGATTGTGGAGCGGACATTTTAACCGTTCATTTTGAAGCCTGCACTAATTTACACAGAACCATTCAGGAAATTCATAATGCCGGTATGAAGGCGGGTGTTGCGTTAAATCCGCACACTCCTGTCAGTGTACTTGAAGATGTTATACAAGATTTAGAAGAAGTATTGCTGATGAGTGTCAATCCAGGTTTTGGAGGACAAAAATTTATTGAGAACACCATTAAAAAGACCTCACAAGCTCGTGAATTAATTGATCAAAGTGGATCAAAAGCGCTTATTGAAATTGATGGAGGTGTGAACCTGGATACTGGAAAAAGGTTGGTTGAAGCAGGAGCAGATGCGCTTGTAGCGGGCTCTTTTGTTTTTAAAAGTCAGGACCCAAAAGCGACCATTGCAGCTTTAAAGAAACTATAATCAATTGCGGTATTTAGCGCTATCGGCGTATACTTTTTCTAATATAGTTCTTTCCACATCATCCACCTGAAGTCCTCTGCGTTGCATCATTCGATTCGCGGTATCTAAGGCTTTTTTAATCATGTACTCTGTAGTTCCCTGTGGCCCGCCCCAAGTAAAAGAAGGAATAAAATTACGGGGGAATCCAGCTCCATAAATATTGGCACTTACCCCTACTACTGTACCCGTATTAAACATAGTATTAATGCCTGACTTACTGTGATCACCCATAATAAGGCCACAGAATTGCTGACCTGTTTTAATGAATCTGCCGTCTACATAGGACCATGCCTTTACTTCATCGTAATTATTCTTTAGGTTAGAATTGTTTGTATCGGCTCCTAGATTACACCATTCACCAATGGCACTATTTCCTAAGAATCCGTCATGCCCCTTATTAGAGTAACCTAAAATGACGCTATTATTGATTTCACCGCCCACCTTACAATGAGGGCCCAGAGTCGTTGCTCCGTATACCTTAGTACCCAATTTTAATGCGCTATGTGCACCCAAGGCTAGCCCGCCACGTACTATTGAGCCTTCCATCACCTCTGCATTCTGTCCAAGATATATTGGTCCTGATGTAGCATTTAGAATTGATGCCCTCACTCTTGCGCCTTCTTCCAAAAAAATACGATCACCAAATACCGTATTGGATGAATCTATTGGCGCGCTAAATCTATCCTTTGTCAATACATCAAAGTCAATATTCATCTCTGCAGCATTCTTGGTCCAAATGTCCCAAGGACGGATAATTAAATTAATAACGTCGTTAAAAGGAAAAATTTCGGTAGGCGTATCCGCCCAATTTGCCCCTTTGAAAGCAAGCAACTGGTCATCTTGAATGAGCGCTTGACCCTCTGTTAAGGAAGTTATTGCTTGGATAAAGCTATCTGTAGGACAAACACTTCCACTAACTAGAATATCGTGCTGAACAGAAGGGTATTTCTCCTGCAAATAATCCGCCGTTTCGTATCCAACCTCAAAACCGCGCTTTTGGTATTTCTCAGCAATAGTTAGAATCCCACAACGTAATTGAGCCACAGGGCGAGTATATGTAAGTGGAAGTAGATGGTCGCGGTGCTTACCGTCAACGAGTTGAATTTTCATTCGATGATTTATTGATGAAGTTCCAATTTAGGACAAAAAAAAGACCCGCACACTGCGGGTCTGTATTTTTGATAACCTCTTGAATTAACTTATTTCTTATTTCCGTAACGGCTGCGGAATTTGTCCACACGTCCAGCGGTATCTACAAGTTTCACTTTACCCGTATAGAATGGGTGTGAATAGCTAGATATTTCCATTTTAATCAGTGGGTATTCTACACCATCTACTTCGATCGTGTCTTTCGCATCAGCACAAGATTTTGTGATGAACTGATCACCTGTCCCCATATCTTTGAAGACACATAGGCGATAATTTTCTGGATGAATTCCTGTTTTCATTTCGTTGTTGTATTTAATAGCTTGAGTTTTTGCCCAAGCCCCATATCCGTTATTTCGGACGGCAAATATAAGTTAAATGTTCGCACGTCGTTCAATTGGTGGTACAAAAATAGTAATGTAGCTTCGCTTGTGATGAAATTCACGAAACTAATTATAGTATTTTGGCTTTTTATAGCAGTAATAGGCTGTCGCAATACCGTAGACTTTCCAGGTTCTAATATTGAACTCTCTTTTTCTGCAGATACCATCTATCTGGATACCGTATTCACCGGATTAGCAAGTTCTACAAGAATTCTCAAAGTGTTCAATAATAGCAACGAAAACATGGTTATAGACCGTATTTATTTGGGTCGTAGCACAGAGAGTTTCTATCGTATGAATGTTGATGGAAAAAGTGGTTTGGATATCTCTGACACAGAAGTTTTAGCCAATGATAGCATCTATATTTTTATCGAAATCAGTCCAGATGCTTTAGGTTCCAATGAGCTTATCTATAAGGATAGTATTTGGTTTGAAAATGGAAGTAAACGTCAACATGTAGATCTTGTCACTACCGTTTGGGACGCTATATATCACTTTCCCACCAATGTATTAACCATCAATAGGACTGCACCGTTACCACCTATAAAATTGGCTTATTCAATACTAGATGAAAACGAAATTTGGGATAATAGCAAGCCGCATGTTGTCTACGGATATGCAGTAGTTGATAGTGCACATACTTTGACTATTGAGCCCGGTACTCAAGTACATTTTCACAACGGCAGTGGTCTTTGGGTATATAGAGACGGTGAATTACACGTTGATCCGTTACAAACAGGGAGCATGAACAACGCTGTTGTTTTTCAAGGCGACCGATTAGAGCCTTCCTACGAATGGGTGCCGGGACAATGGGGAGGTTTATTAGGCGGCGTATTTATCCAGGGCGGATCAGCAACCAAAGCTACTTTAAGTAATCTCATTATCAAAAATGCAACGACGGCACTCAGGGTGGATAGTGCATGGAATACCGCTCCAAACGCCGAACTCAACAATGTCATCATTACCCACAGTTCGAGAGTTAGTTTGTATGGTGGATATGCCAATGTTACGGGACGCAATGTAGCCATTGGCCCTAGCGGGGTTTACGGGATTTACGCACTGGGTGGAAACTACCTATTTGAACACTGCTCCATCAACAACACTTGGAGCTTTTCATCTCGCTCTGGGAGCGGCATTGGCTTAGTAAATTTCTTTGACGACGCGAATAACAATAGGTATACGAGAGCTATTCAGGCTTCATTTAGCAACTCCTTCATTGGCGGTAATTTATCTAGCGAAGTGGCCTTAGGTATAGATCCTCTAGAAACATTCGACGTTTCTTTTGAGCACTGCGCAATAGAAATTGAACCGAATCCCGAGGCAGGACATTACGCCCTTACGGATACTACCATGTTTAAAAGCAGTGAATTCAATTTGAATTGGGATTTCTTGCCATGTCCTTGGATACCTCAAGAGGAGTGGAAACTAGTGCCTGATTCATCCTCTACCCTTTTTGGTAAGGCGATTCCAACTCCTTTCACTCCTGTCTTTGACTTAGGAGGAACCGTGCGTCAGCAACCTGCCACCATTGGGGCATTAGAAAGACCCTAGAGATTTTTGAGAAAATCCATGGTATTCAATCCGTCTGCATAATCCCATAATCTGGGTTTCTGAGCAGTTCCAAGCGGTAAATAGCCGTGACCTACTACACACTGAATTTGGTCTCTCCAATTGGTGAGTTGTTCAACTGGACCCTCTTTTCCATAGGTACTGTAATGAAGAATAGAAACGGGAGTATGCAATTCTTCATTTTCCCTAACAATCAAAAAACCATTTTCTAAGAAATCGTCTTGGTTTAATAAAAACAGTGCCCGGTAATAGTCGTAGTTATTCCCGTACTTATTGTTGTTAATCACATCATTGTATTCCACAATATTTGCAAATACTTGTTGGATGTCATAATTCTCCGGTACCAGCAAATGACTTACACTTCTGCATCCCATTCCAAAGTAAGAGAATATATCAGCCCCCAAGCCTTGGAGTTCTTCCTTACTCTCATGACCGGTTAATACTGCAATAGATGTTCTGTTTTTGCGAATAATATTGGGGTATTTTCCAAAATAGTATTCAAAATATCTAGAAGTATTATCGCTCCCCGTGGCAATCACGGCTCCCATATCTGAAAGTTGGTCCACAAAGACCCAATCGCCCTCAAATAATTCATCATGACGCAAAAGAACTTTAACTAAGACCGGGAGAATATACTGATCGTCGCTACTCATTTTTACTATCGCAAAGTGACCAGACAGAAATACTGATAAAAAATCATGTAAACCTACCAGAGGAATGTTTCCTGCCATAACAATACCCACACGGCTGCGATTGATTGTCGTTACTCCACCTTCTCGAGTACGCCAATCCTGGAGATTTTCTACTGTCAGTTGCTCTCCCCAAGCCTCTAGCGCTTGAGTAATATTTTGCTCAATGAACCAGCCGTTATGACGAAACGATTGATTTACCGCTGTCTTTAGTTCATCTGAAAGATCCTCAAGACCGTTGGAAATTGATTTTCCTGAAACGAACTCCCTAATGAACAATCCTAATTGGGAAACTGCTTCAATCCTGTGGTCAGTAAAAAACATTGGCGTTACCTTTGCGTTATTATTGCAAAGCTAAAACAACGGGGCTATATGGCTATTAAAATCACAGATGAATGCATTAATTGTGGAGCGTGTGAACCAGAATGTCCAAACAATGCCATTTATGAAGGTGCGCTAGAGTGGCGATTCAGTGAAGGAACTGACCTAAGCGGTAAAATCATCACTCCAAATGGCAACAAATACGATGCAGACGAAGCACAAGAACCTGTTGATTACGATGTTTATTATATTGTGACAGATAAGTGTACCGAATGTATTGGCTTTCATGAAGAACCTCAATGTGCAGAGGTTTGTCCTGTAGATTGTTGTGTACCTGACGAGGAAAATGAAGAAACTGAAACCGAACTTCTTGCAAAAAAAGAATTCATGCATGAAGAGGAATAGCCTTTTAGCCGTTCTTATTCTTTGTTTTTCCGCCGCCGCACAGCCCACAGAAGAGACTTTAAAACGTCTTGGTAATGAATACCTAAAACCATCAAATTCTGCAATTTCAGATTCATTGGCCAATCTTTTTGCCGATTCCCTATGGGCATTTATAAGTATTGAATCCAATTTTGGAGTACCTCTGAATAAAGTTAACAATTTGAGTGTTCAACTTCCAGATGATAAAAGCTTCGCCTTATACAGTTGGGCAGTGCCCAAAAAACAATCAGGTGAGTACTCCTTTCATGGATTTTTATGGAAACCAGACTGGAACGGGCCTAAACGGATAGTTCTGGAAGATTATAATGCCGAAGGTGAGGTTTACCGTTGGTTAAAAGGAGGACAATGGGTAGGCGGTATTTGCTATGACATCATTACAAAGAAAAGTAAAGGGCAAAAATCGTACACCCTTCTAACCTTTAGGCCAGGAAGAACCTATCACACGAAATACATTGATGCCATTGAACCTGGCAAATCTAGAAAGCAACTACACTTTGGTTCAAAAATTTTCAACATCCAAAGCAATGGAGACGAGCGCTATATAAGAAGGCCCTACAGAATCCAATTCCGATACAACAGCAGTGTATCTGTAGCCGTGCGTTGGGATGGAAAACACAATGGTATCATCTGTGACCATTTGGCCCCTTCAAAAGAAAATCTCAAAGAGAAGTGGTTCGCCTATGGTCCCGATTTTTCTTACGATAGAATATACTGGGAAAGAGGTAAATGGTACATACAAGAAGGGTACCCTCTTGTACAGAATATAGATGTAGCACCTACAAATAAACGAGTTCCCACTACTTTGGACCCCAAAAAAAAGAAGTAAATCTTAGTGATTTAACATTACCGGCATAACGAGCATCAGTAAGTCCTCTCCTTCATCAACACCGTCTGCTGGAATCAAAATACCTGCACGATTCGGAGCGCTTAACTCCATACGAACATTATCTGCTCCTAGATTACCCAACATCTCTAACAAGAAGCGACTGTTGAAACCGATTTCTATATCGTCACCTTGATAATCGCACGCTAATCTTTCATTTGCCTTATTGCTAAAATCAGGATCTTCTGCACTGATTCCCATCTCTGCCCCAGCAATGCGCAAACGAATTTGATGCGTTGTTTTATTGGAGAAAATAGCCACCCTTTTCACAGAAGAAGAAAATGCGCTGCGATCTACCAACATGACGTTAGGATTTGATT
Source organism: Cryomorphaceae bacterium (assembly GCA_038139395.1). Lineage (GTDB taxonomy): Bacteria > Bacteroidota > Bacteroidia > Flavobacteriales > Schleiferiaceae > UBA10364. The sequence continues at coordinate 26,179 of JAYOSU010000003.1, read as the reverse complement.
GAGGAATGACGGCTTCGTAGTTTGGATACTTTCCATCAATTAACCTACATACCATCACTACATTATCAAAAGAAAACTGTGCATTGGTGTTGTTGTATATGACCTGAACCTCCGTAGAATCATAACTCATAGAACCTCTAAGCATGTTCAATGGCTTCTTGGGCATGATAAATTCTGCGGTACTCTCTGCACCTAAATCGGTTCTTCTATATCTAACTAATTTATGGGCATCTGTTGCCACAAATGTGAGACTATTGGAATCAAATTGAAAAAATACGCCACTCATTACTGGACGAAGTTCATCGTTACCGGTGGCAAACAACGTTTTACCTATAGCTGTAACTAGTACTTCTGCAGGCAGCACCGCAGAAGTTGCATCTTCTAATTCTGGGAACTTTGGAAACTCATCACCGTCTATAAATGCAAGAGAATATTTACCATAGTCTGAGGACAATTCAATGGTATGAGACCCTTCATCAAAGGTAAAGGTGAGTGGTTGCTCCGGAAAAGTCTTTAAGGTGTCCATCAACACCTTTGCAGGCACTGCAGCCGAACCAGTATCTTGAGTTTCCACCTCTAGATTCACACTCATTGTAGTTTCAAGATCTGATGCACTCACAGTAAGTTCACCTTGTTTGAGTTCAAACAAAAAATTATCTAGAATGGGAAGTGTGTTATTGCTTTGAATAATTCCTCCTATAAGCTGGAGCTGTTTCAAAAGCTTAGAACTAGATACGATGAATTTCATAATAGGTCTTCTTATCAATTGATTGTAAACAAAGATAAACGGCGCAATACGTTTTAGCCCTGTTGGATTCTTTTTTTATAACACCCTTTTGTTAATAACCGCTAGTTAAACTCCCCAGGAGTCAACATCAGGTTACGCCAGCCGTAGCGTTGGATAAGCGCCATTCGCCCATCCGGGAGCTCCGCATAAAATCTATCAGGATCCCATTCATGTGCTTGACCATCCTCTCCAATGAGAATACCTTCCGTTTTTTTGTAAAATGCACGAGTTTCCAACCTTTCACCGCCTACTGTATTCACAAAAAATGAAAACGCTGGTGTTGCGTTAAAAATGCTATCCTTTTTCATCCAGATATTATCGGATTCGACCACTACTCCTTCGTACTTCAGTGTGCGAACGGCACCAATCGCAGTCATCAATATTTGAGGGTTATTATTTGGCAAAGGTTCCAACGCTTCGCCTACAAGCGACCAACTAGAAGCCTCTTTAGCCGGCGTCTTCAGTGTTCCCTGGACATTACGAGTAATCTTCCACATAAACCCCTCCGGTCCATTTACCTTCATTGCTATACTTTCAATTCTATCTGGAGCTAGGCCATAGATGGTTCGATCTCTCCACATAGAAGGCTCCGTGAAGAATCGAGTCGTTAGATAGCCGTTAAACCCTTGGATATATACGGAAAAGGGTAATTGGGAATCCACCATACGGTAATAAGTTCCAAGCATATCAGGAGTTTCCGTTCCCACGATGTAATTCTTGATCAATTTGTCACCGCTATAAACCTCAACCCACTTTCCGTAAACATCCATGCGTTGATTGACTGCTGGAACTGCGCTTTTAGCAACAAAGTTTTTCAATGTAACATTCCCGAGCGTCTCTAATAAAACTTCAATAGCATCCTTTCTTACGGGAAAAACACCGTTAACCAACCAACCTTGTGAGGAGCGCTCGAGCAATACCTGTGATGGCTTTTTATCCCTTATCACAATTCTAGTTATGGCGGCTGTATCCTTTATTGCAAAATCATATTGGGCTTTTAATTCCTCCAAACCATCGCTCTGTTTTGAGTTGTTGCAGGATATAAGCAGGATCGCTATTGGAAGTAGGTATTTGAGTGAATTAACGCGCATATTTTCTCTTTCTGAACCAAGTCAATGATAATGCTACGAATAACAATAATAATTCAGGTGCTGCAACATTGGTGAATTTCCATTTTGTGGGTTCCGCAACTAATTTATCCGCATTTAATAGCCTTAATTTTAGATCCCGTGTCCTTGTTTCCATCAGGCCTTGATCGTCCAACATGTAGTCCACCAAATTGAGAATTAAGTCGTCATTACCGTATTGTATGTTGGTATATTGGTCAAATCCCAAAGGTAAAGGTTGGCCTCTTGGAAGTTCTGGATTAATCAAATTCACTTGATTTCTTATTAAATCTCCATCACTAAAAACGGCCATGCTCGTAGGTGCGCTCTCTTTAATCTGGGGAAGCGTACTTCCCGCATTGCGCGGTGCTATTCTGTTGGCATAGGCACTTTGAAAAGTTCCTTCCAAAAGCACACCAGCAAGGAGGTTTTCAGCAGTAAAAGTCCTAGGGTCAGGTCTATTGTACAACGACTCCAAACTCACTGTATGCGGAGTAGGTACATTTTTAGCATTTGTAGAACTTAACAGCAGTGGAGTTTTAATAATTCCTTCTGCTTCAAGGGTGTCTAAAGTGCTAACAAACTCACCTTTAACGGCATTGATATTGGCAACAGCTGGATGTTCTGTGGAACCAAGCAGCGGAAAGTATACCCAAGGATTTATACTTCTACGGTCGTGTTTTGCTGCACATCGGATATATTGTACAAGGGTGGGTTTTAATCGAATGCCAAATTTTAATATAAGATAGGTTTTGTTTTAATAAAAATAGGTGGGTTACGCAAGAAATTCAGGTCCAAAACTCAAGCTATCCATTTCGGCCTGAACGCCATCTATAAACCACATTAGATGACCGCCGCCCATTAAAAATTGATCCAGCAAATATTTATCGATTTCAGAGAAGGAGGTAGTGGGCTTTGCGATTATGGCCAAATCAAAACTGTTCAACCGGCGTACCATATCTTCAATATCCGCAGTACCATTCTCATTTGCCTTATAGGTTTCCATGGAGAATCGTTCCACTGCATAATGCTCGCTTAAAACAAGACCTATTCCCGCTGTTTTTGAGGCTGACAGTTCTCCATGACCTGTAATCATCGCGATTTTTTCCCGATCTTTTGTCAGGAGTTTGCTCAGCGATCGTGCCAAATTAAATTCCAATTGCTGAATACTAATATTCACTTGCTCTGCTGGATTAAAGACCATAACATCTTCTAACAGCACCACCGTTTCTTCTTTCTCTTGGTAGCTTAAAATAGCCGCGGGAAATATATTGAGGACACTTTGACCGTCTTTAGTATTTATTTGTAATTGAACCGCATCAATACCTTTGGTGCCCAGTTGATTTTTAAATTCTAGAGGTTTCTCTGCTTGATTCGGATTTATAAACTCAAAGAAAATATTGGAATTCCGTGCCCCCCATTCTTCCAACATATACTGTGTTTCTTGTCTAAGGCGCTCAAAACCTGCTGGAAAGTCACCTTCCAAATACACCTTAATTAAGAGTGGTTCCTCAACCTGTTCCAATAACGATTCCGTTCCTTGGCTTAAAGAATAACGCCCCTCCTCTGTCAAGTCAAATCTAAAGCGTAAACTTTGTGAAAGTACAAGGATGAGGACAGCGCTTGAAACATAGACTATTTTCAAATGCAGCTTTGTCTGTACATACTTTTTTCCAAGAAGGATTAAAGTCAAACTCAAAAACAGTAAAACAACTCCCAAAAAATAGCCTAAATCTCTGCCGTCAAGGACACCTCGGGAAACGGAGGTATAGTGTTCATTGAAACCAAATTGACGCACCGTCAACTCCCATCCACTAAACTTATAGATATCCGCTAATGCTTCGAAACCTAGATACATACCTGCGTTCAAAACCACGCCTAGAACAAATGCTACCACATTATTAGAGGTTGATGCACTTGCGAACAGGGCCACTGCGGTATACGCAGCTCCTAAAGCAACTAAACCTATGAATGATCCAAATGCTGCACCCCAGTCTAGATTTCCAACAGGTGATCCTAGGGAACTCATACTCCATAAATAAATACATGTGGGCAGTATGCTGAAAAAGACAACGGTTAGGGCACCAAGGTATTTTGCGACCACAAGCTGTGCGGCGGAAATCGGACGAACCGCCAAAAGTTCTATCATTCCCGTTTTAATCTCATCGCTGAACACGCGCATACTCACTGCGGGAATAAGAAATAAAAATACCCATGGTGCCAAACCAAAATAATTATTTAGTGAGGCATAGCCTGCTTCCAGCAAATTAAAAGGCCCGTTAAATACCCAAAGCAATAGACCGTTGATGAGCAAGTAAACACCAATGATCAAATAGCCCAAAATGCCAGAGAAATAGAGTTGTAATTCCTTTCTTAATTGTGCAATCATGCTTTGTAATTATCTACAGTCTGGCATGTCCATGCCTCGGGTTTATCATAAAATAATGCCTTGGTCTTTGGCCAAACCGATTGAAACAAAGAACTTTCTCGATAATCGTTTAAGTCGGCTTCCGAATCCCAATAGCTCAGGGTGAAAAAGTGATTTTTACTTTCTAGTAAATGTACACCATGGCAGCCGGGCTGCTCGGCAATAAGCGCTTTACTTTCAGAAAAAATCTTTCGAAAAACATCTCCCGTGGGTTGATTTGGGTCTATGGCTAATTTGACAATTCGCTGAATCATACCATGTCAATTCTAACCCAGTCATGGACTTTCATACCCAGTAATTCATCACTACCTCTAATATGTTCTCCACCACTCTTCCCTATAGCTATTGCAAGCATGCCTTCTTCATTCCATAGTGCTGCTAATTTTCCTTGCGGCACGTCGGCAATGCGGTCATAAATCTTTTTCATGTTTCTTCCTCTAGACAACTCCACTGAAAATTTACGCACACCAACATGATTGGTAAACATGGCTTTGCTAATGTTAGTGATACAAGTACCGAACCTGTCTACATAAACCACGTTTCCGCTTATGGCATGCTCATTCACCCCGGGAACCTGCTCCTTAACGCGTTTCACTGATGATAACGCCGGTCCCAATACATCCATTTTCCCACCTTCACTTAGATGAGCAGCAGCAGTTGCAAGAATCTCTTTTTCGTCATCAGGATTAATTCCGCGTATATCCAATGAGCGCGCACCAGTGATTTTCTCATCCCTTAAAACACTTGTGAGTAATCCGTTGTTCGTGCCCAAAAAATACTGTCCATTCGATTTTAAACAAATGTATTCACCACCTTCTTGAGGCGATGTCCCGACCATTACCAAATGTATGGTTCCTTTGGGAAAATCTTTGTAAACCCCTCGAAGGATATGGGCTGCTTCCAGTATATTATGTGGTTCTACAAGGTGACTGATATCTACGATTTCTATGTTTTTAATACGTCGTAGTACGCGAACTTTTAGTCGAGCTACGGTATTGTCGCGAAGGCCATAATCTGATAATAAAGTGATTAATCCCATAGAAGCGCCGTGACCACGTGGTGTATTAATGAAAATGTAGTTACTTTGTCAAAAGTAAGGCAATTCCGCCTTCTAAAACAGTACTCAACACAGCAGTAATTGACACAAAAGGTTTTTGAACTCACAGGTGCGGATCCAGCGCAGCTCTACGGACCAAGCAATGTCTATCTCAAGCAGATTGGCGCTTATTTTCCGGCATTAAAAATTGTAGCCCGCGGCCACGAGATGAAGGTCAGCGGACCACAAGAAAGTATTGAAGAATTTGAGGATAAGCTCGAAGCAATCGTTGCATACGTTCGAAAGAACAAGCGACTCGATGAACGGGCTTTGGAAGAATTGATTCAGGCAAGGGATACTGCCCGCGCTAGGCATACCATGCTTAAAGATGAAGTCATTTTACACGGCCCACAAGGTCGTATCATCAAAGCCAAGACTACAAACCAACACAAACTAGTGGAGACAGCTATGACTAATGACTTAGTTTTTGCTGTTGGGCCAGCAGGTACTGGAAAGACATATACTGCCGTAGCTTTAGCAGTGAGCGCTCTTAAAAACCGTGAAGTCCGAAGAATCGTCATGACACGGCCAGCTGTTGAAGCAGGAGAAAACTTGGGTTTTTTACCCGGTGACTTGAAAGAAAAATTGGATCCGTATTTACAGCCTTTATATGATGCTTTACGCGATATGATTCCCAAAGAGAAATTAGAGTTTTATTTAGAAAATCGTACCATAGAGATTGCCCCACTTGCTTTCATGAGAGGGCGCACACTAGATGATGCCTATGTGATTTTAGACGAGAGTCAGAATACTACGACTGCTCAAATGAAAATGTTCTTAACTCGAATGGGCGAAAACGCACGCTTTATAATTACTGGGGATACTTCTCAGATTGACTTGCCAAAACATCAAAAAAGTGGTCTTAAAGAGGCCATTACCACTTTAAAAGGAATCAAGGGAATAGGCTTTGTTGAATTAGATGGAAGAGACGTCATACGACATCCCTTGGTCAAGAAAATAATCACTGCATACGAACGGAAAGATTGACAATGAATCAAGAGCCAACATACCAGTTTACAGGACAAACGAATTTTTATCGTGGAAAAGTTAGGGATGTATACACTATAGGTGAAGATCTATTAGTTATGGTGGCATCCGACAGAATTTCAGCGTTTGACGTAGTTCTGCCTAGACCCATACCAGGAAAAGGCCAAGTGCTTAACCAAATTGCGGAGCACTTCTTAAAGGCTACAGAGGATATCGTTCCTAATTGGCGTATCTCCTCTCCCGATCCGCAAGTAACTGTAGGTCACAAAGCCGAGCCGTTTAAAGTAGAAATGGTTATCCGCGGATACTTAGCAGGTCATGCTGCGCGAACCTACAACAGCGGGGTTCGCGAACTGTGCGGAGTAGTTCTTCCTGAAGGAATGAAGGAAAATGATGCTTTTGAAGAACCAATAATCACACCTGCAACCAAAGCATCCCACGGAGATCATGATGAAGACATATCAAGAGAAGAAATCATTAAACAAGGAATTGTAAGTGAATCCGATTACACACAGCTGGAATCCTACACTCGAGAATTGTTTAAAAGAGGATCTGAAATGGCAGCAGAGCGCGGCCTAATCTTGGTGGATACCAAATATGAATTTGGGAAACTTGCCAATGGAACTATTGTGCTCATTGATGAAATACATACGCCTGATAGCTCGCGTTATTTTTATAGTCAAGGTTATACTGAAAGACAGAAAAGTGGCGCAGCTCAATTGCAACTGAGCAAAGAATTTGTTAGAGAATGGCTAATGGAAAATGGCTTTCAAGGAAAAGAGAACCAAAAGGTACCGACTATGACAGATGAATTTGTTCAGCTCGTATCCAATCGTTATCGCGAGTTATTTGAAAAAATTACAGGAAATGTATTTCAACCCGCTTCCACTAAAGATTCGGAATTCCGCATAAAGAACAACATAGAGAAGTATCTAGCCTCGGCTCGGTAAGTATAGTATTGAATTCGTAATTTTAAACCGCTAATCGAAAGAATCATGTTAAGAGCAATTAAAGCCACAGTAATAGTTTCCACCCTGCTTATTTCCACTACTGCATACGCACAATTGAAAATCATCAAGTTTGGCGTTAAAGGAGGGACTAACTATCCACAAGAGGGTTTAAGTCTAAATGATATTAATGACATCGTTAACAATCAAACCTTCAATATTGATAATATTCAAACCGTTTATAGTGACGGATTTAACGCAGGCTTGATTGCAAGGGTCAGCCTTCCATTAATCCCAGTATATGTGCACGGTGAAGCGCTTTACACCCAGTTTAAAGAGACAATTCAGGCAACAGGTGGAGATGCTTTCAATGTAGAATCTACTATTGAGCGTATTGATTTCCCAATAAGTGCAGGAGCCAAATTAGGTCCAGCCTTTGCAGGATTGGGCGCAACACCCTCTATACCGCTTTCCAATGCGAGCGACCTGTGGACCCCGACTGAAGAAGCCAACTTCACATGGGGTTGGCATATACATGCTGGAGTTAAGCTTTGGAGACTTCTTGGGGAAGTAAAATATGAAAGTGGTTTTGGGTTCATGTCTGGTAATTTTGATCAAAACATAGGCGGAAACGACTACACTTTTGATTTGGACCAGCGCCGATCTCAAGTAATCGTTAGCGTGGCGTACTTTTTTAAGTAACTAATCCGTTACAAGTTCTTCCAGGTAACCTTTCTGGTAGAAGTGATGAATGATACCTGCGGCATACGCGTCGTGCTCTAAATGTACCATTCGTTTTTTTAATTTGGGCCGATTGGCACCGTCCGTTGCTAGATAAAAATAGGTGTACCCCAATATTCGGCCACCCTCAATTAGAATGGCACACTTTTCATTATCCTTGCGACCAGGCCCGATTAAGGTTGCTTCAGATGGATACAAATATTGCCTCATGGAACTTAGTGACACTTGCTTGGACTTGGCTTTCCACTGAAGATTCTTGGTATGTTTGAAGTAATGTTCCCTGTCTTTATCAAGCAAAAATTTAAATGGGTCTAACGATTCATTCATCATCAGCCTTTGTAAAAAACCATAGGTTGACCCCGTTCCCTCAAAATAGAATTCCGGTTTCTTGTGACGAATTGGATGTACTCGCACAAAATCAACGGAAACACTTTTCCTTGGTTCGGTAAATATTCCAAAATTCAGAAATTGCTTTTTCTTAGCGCTATTATACACGGGTCGCAGCCTTTCCAGGGTTCTTTTATATTGAATCTGGGCTATTGCTTCATTCCCTATATTCTCAATTTCTAGGCGTTTTGCTTCAGCTTGAAGAGATAAGGCCAATTTATTATCAGCAACAAAATGCCTATTAATACTATTCTGCAAATCCCTACTATTACCAATATATATCGGCTCTCCCGAATCATTATAGATGTAATAGATACCTACTTTATGGTTTAAATTCTTTACCTGGTCTTTAAATGGATTTCTATTTTCACTATCCGATTTTGAGACTTGTACCTCATCTAAAAAAGAGCTCCTATCCTTCTGCAGTAATATCTTCAATAGCTCGGTGGTCAGTCTAGCGTCACCTTCCGCTCTATGGCGAGCAGAATTAACAAGACCCAATTCCTTTGCCACAGTCTTTAAACCATAATTCTCCCAAGTTGGAAACATTCTTTCGCAGTAAGGAATAGTATCTAGAGTCGCTCTATGATAATCAAATCCTAACGCCTCAAATTCTTGCTGAAAAACACGATAATCAAAACCAATATTATGCGCTACAAAAGTGGCATCATCGGTTATTTTAACTAACCTTTTTGCTAGTTCATAGAACTTAGGAGCTGTCCGTACCATCTTATTGGTGATACCGGTTAGTTTGGTCACGTAGGGATCAATTGCTCTTTGTGGGTTCACTAGAGAAACAAATTGATCAACTATTTCGCCGTTCTCTAATATAAATACAGCAACGTCAATGATGCGTTCGTCCCCCCAAGAACCCCCAGTACACTCAATATCTATAACCGCAAATCTCATCTACTCTTTTCTAGCCCCAAAAATAGCAGAGCCTATCCTCACATGGGTTGTCCCGTTTTCAAGGGCAATTTTATAATCTCCGCTCATCCCCATACTCAGCGTATGCCAGTTACGTGTTGAACCAAGTTCATCAAAAAGATTCTTTAAATACGTAAACTCAGCGTTTATTACATTGGAATCTTTAGTATTTGTTGCCATTCCCATGAGCCCAACAACCTCAGCATTAGGGAACTGGTCTAGTTCAGTCACCAGAGCGCGTAATTCTAACTCGCTTAAACCAAACTTAGTATCCTCCCTAGCAATATGGACCTGGAGAAGGCATTGAATGGTTCTGCTGCATTTACGAGCTTGTTTATTCAGTTCTACCAGAACCTTTTTTCGATCAACCCCGTGTACCATATGAACGAATGAAGCTATGTATTTCAATTTGTTCGTCTGAATCGTACCAATCATATGCCAATGAATATCTTTGGGCAATGCTTCGTACTTAGCCGTTAATTCCTGAACTTTATTTTCCCCAAAGTGACGCTGACCTGCATGGTATGCCTCCATTATGACAGATTCCGATTTGGTCTTGCTTACTGCAATCAGTTGAACCTCGCCTAATTCCAGCGAGTAATTTGATATTGATTCAGCTATACTCATTTGAATACATGAAGCATCATACCGCTTCTTAATTTCGGTTCAATATAAGTGCTTTTAGGTGGCATAGTTCCTCCAGCTAATGCGGTTTTTTTAAGTGTTTCCACACTCACCGCAGGTAAACGAAACCCCACTTCAAGCCCCTTAGTTAGCATCTCCTGACTTTGGTCTAATGCTTTTTGATGCACATAAGTTATTCGCCTATCCTTTTTAGCATCTTTTATTCCTAAAATAGGATCTAGAATACTGCTAAAAAGATATTCTGGTGGCAAATCACGATTTATGGTTTGTATTGATTTAAGAACAAACCATTTCCCCTGAAAGAACATTTCTATATCACCTTCAACCATCTCAAAGCCGCCTACTTTCTTATTTACTTCAAAGCGATCGTAGAGTTGATCTATTGAAAAATTCATATCAGAAATGTTGATCCAACGCTCAAAAGAATCTATACCAATCTCCTTTTCATCCATAAACATTGTAAGAATCATTTGTGCCTCTTCACAATGCTTCATACGCTCTGCAACTCTTTTTGTAGAGCCAAACCTATGATGACCATCTGCCAAAAAATACTCATTGTTTTTGCGAAAGCTTTCCTCAATTGTAACTTTCAAATCACCCGTGATAGTCCATAATTTATGTCCAATTTCATTAGTGGTAAAAAAGTCAAATATGGGTACTGTGAGCTTTATCTTTTCCATCAAATCGGTTCGTTGCGAATCCGACGCGCCAAATACCAATATAGGCTCTGCTTGAAAACCTGTACTTTCTAAGTACTCCGCAAAGAGCTTTTCGCGTGACTCAAGAGTTTTCTCATGTAAATGAACCTCAGCTTTATTAACGTCTAATAATCCTATAATTCCCGAATAGGTCCTGCCTGCAGATTTTTGTTCGTACAAAAAGTAACTAGGTATATCGTCTAGCCTAAATGTGCCTTTATCAATAAACTGATTTAGTCTTGAACGTATTCGCTCAAATCGCTCTTGATTGGTTAATAGAATATCTGTTTCAGGACGAATCACCTGAAGAAAGGAATATGGATTATTACGGAGTTTGTCGTAGAGCTGTTCAGCTGAATATAAATCAACGGAACGACTGGGTACGAGGTGTGCCTTGTTGCGTTCTGCGCGAACCGCACGAAATGGTTTTAGCATGAAATTCTGTACTTAGGTGGGAGAAAGTTACGCCATTAATAAGTGCTAAAGGAAGTACTATGTCCGAGCAAGGGGCAATTTTAATTGACATCGGGTGAACGGCCCTACATTTTCAAGTGAAAATTCACAATTAAAATCACTAACTAAGTCAGTGACAAGACTCAGACCCAATCCAAATCCGGTACCTTCAATGGAGTTTGTCCCTCTTTTAAACGGATGTAAAATATCCATTCCAAATTCTGGAATATTTCCTTTATTAAATACGCTAATCCTTAAATACCCCGTTTGTTCATCAACTACTAATGTTGGGACTTCGTGCCCATTTGCATAGATTTTTGCATTGGAAATAATATGGCTAATGGTAAATTCAATCATAAGCAGGGGAACATAGACCAAAGGCCATTCGTCTAATAGCATCTCAATTGGACATTTGTGCTCTTCGGATAAAGTTTGAATGACACTATGAATAGAAACCACTTCACCACCCGTTCTAAGTACTTCAGAACGAATAAAATGTATAAGCGATAACTCTCTCGCCGTTAAACTAATGTTTTCGAGCCCCTCATTGATTTTTCCAAAATGGCTCTCAAGTGTTTCAGCAAGTGATTCCGCTTTTGCTTTTTGTATTTTAAGTCTTGCTATTTCAACATTATTTATTGCCGCTGTTAAAGGAGAATTGATATAATGCGAAAAGAAATTATTGAATTCGGCGCTGTATTCTATGAATTGCTCTTCTTTTATTCTTTGTTTTTCCATGCGCTGACTCTCATAACGCAATATTGAACTTACGTATATTAGTTTCACGACGATGAAAATGTAAAATATCAAATCCACCCAGTCCAATAATTCGTGAATACCAGGATTTATGAGAGTAAACGTTTGGTTCACGAATATGATAAGAAGCGCAAGGGCCATTGCATGTACAGGTCGTAATATATTAGGTTTTTCGGAGGCTACGTAACGGCTAAAAAGTAATTCAGCCACTACAATATCCACAACGACCGCAAGGGTAAAAGCATGTGAGGAAACAAACAAGCTTAAAAACAAAAAAAGCGCGAGTCCCGAATAGACTACCAATTTACTTCCTCTTATTGACCAGACCTCATGCCAATTGGCAATCATAAAAATGGAAATGGAGGCACTGAAAAGTAAAGAACCAAAAACAACGCTGCTTGGTCTACCGGTAATAAGACAAATAAAAAAAATGCCTATTGAGACAAAAAGATTAACAATGGTTAAATTCTTGAAAAGGCTAACCGATACTTTATCTAACTTTTTCATGGGTATAAGTTACCCAAAAACAATATTTCAATAATCGATATCAAAAAAAAGTCTGTGCTAAGCACAGACTTTTTTGGTAAACTATTATTGGAACTACTAGAGTTCATCAATATGCGCAGCCAATTCTGTTCCTATTCTGTCTTGAGCTTCTAGGGTTGCCGCACCAATATGAGGCGTAATGCTGACTTTTCCATTCATTAAGACCTTCACTGCTGGCGTGGGCTCATTAGTAAATACATCAAGCCCTGCTCCCGCGACTTTACCGCTTTCAATCGCTTCCAATAACGCCTCCTCATTGACCACGCCTCCTCTAGAAGCATTCATAAGAAATACGCCGTCTTTCATTTTGGAGATTTCATTTTTGCCAATTAAATCGCCACCAGGAACATGTACAGAAATAAAATCGCTTTCAGACAAAACACGCTCAAAACCTGCATTTTCACAGGTGAAGGTTGCCTTTTGACCATCAAAGAACTCTAATTCAATATCCACATGATTATCGTGCATATCAGAAAAGATCACTTTCATTCCCGCGCCAATTGCGAGCTTAGCTAAAGCCTGCCCAATGCGCCCAAATCCCACAATTCCTAGGGTGCGACCTCTTAACTCCATACCTTTTGCATATGATTTTTTCAAAGCGCCAAATTTAGAATCACCCTCCAAAGGCATTTGACGATTTGAATCGTGTAAAAAGCGGACAAGACCTCTGATATGCCCCATGACGAGTTCTGCTACTGAATCAGAAGACGCGGCTGGTGTATTGAATACCTTAAGCCCCTTTTCGCGAGCATAATCAACATCAATGTTATCCATACCAACTCCGCCGCGACCAATACCCTTGAGAGAAGAACATGCATCAATCAAATCTTTGCGAATTGTTGTTGCAGAACGAACCAAAACCACATCAATTTGATGCTCATTAATGAAATTTACTAATTGCTCTTGTGCAACTTTAGTAGTGAACAGTTCGTGTCCAGATGCTTGAATCGCCGTAACACCTGAAGCTGAAATCCCGTCGTTTGCTAATACTTTCATGAATATTTTTTTTCTAAATCTTGCATACATGCTACCAAGGCTTGTACACTGTCCAAATCCATAGCATTGTACATAGATGCCCTATAGCCACCAACGGAACGATGGCCGTTAATACCTGATATTTTACTGTTGTTAATGAGTTGATCAAAATACGCTTTGTGAGACGTCTCATCTTTAAGGAGAAAACAAGCGTTCATCGTTGACCTATCCTCTGCCGCTGCAGTGCCTTCAAACAGCGAGTTACGATCTATTTCTTGATAGAGTAAGTTTGCTTTTTCATCATTTCTCTTTGAAATAGCCTCTACTCCACCATTGGACTTCAGCCAACGCAGTGTAAGCATACTCACATACACGGAAAAAACTGGAGGTGTATTAAACATACTACCTTTTGAAATGTGCGTATTGTAGTCTAACATCGTAGGAATATAACGTCCGGAATTGCCTAATGCACTCTTACGAACGATTACCAAGGTTGCACCTGCAGGTCCTAAGTTTTTTTGAGCGCCCGCGTAAATAAGGTCAAAAGCATTCACGTCTATGGTTCTTGAAAAAATATCAGAACTCATATCACACACCATAGGTACTCGGGTATTTGGGAAATTCTTTATTTGAGTCCCATAAATGGTATTGTTGGAAGTGCAATGAAAATAGTCCGCACCTTCATCAATAACATAGTCTTTAGGAATATAATTGTAATTGCTTGATTTTGATGATGCAATTACCTCTGCTTGACCCAATCCATCTGCCTCCTTGAATGCTTTTGAAGCCCAAGCGCCAGTATCTAGATATTGAGCCTTACCATTTTTCGTCAATAAGTTATAAGCAACCATGGCAAATTGCATAGATGCGCCGCCCTGCAAGAATATGACTTCATGAGTATCTGGTACATTGAGTAATTCTTTGGTTAACGCAACAGCCTCATCCATCACCGCAACAAAACTCTTGCTACGATGAGATATTTCAATCACAGATAATCCTAGGTTGTCAAAATTTAAAAGCGACTCTGAGGCCTCTTTAAAAACTTCTTGTGGAAGAATACATGGCCCAGCAGAGAAATTATGAATTTTCATTTCATCATTTTTAAATAGGCTACAAATCTACTTTGTTCTATTACCAATAATGCGAACCGCAAGAAAAAGTTTTGGTTAATATTCACGAACTATCCACAAAATCAAAGTAAAGCACAAGCCCATAATGAACATGAGCATTGTATGCTGCTTTGTATGTAACTTTGAGCATCACTTTTCAACTTTAAATCACAGAATAGATGTCCAACGGAATTTTCAATGTACCAGTGGCTTCAAACGAGCCTATCTACGATTATGCACCCGGCACACCTGAACGCGAAGCTCTATTAGCTTCTTACAAAGAACAATACGCATCAACAGTCGACGTACCCATGTATATTGGCGGAAAAGAGGTTCGCACGGGGAACTTAGGTAAGTTAACTCCTCCGCATGAACATAATCACCTGCTTGGTCACTACCACATAGGGGATGAGAATCATGTCAAAGCAGCAGTAAGCAGCGCACTTAAAGCAAGAGATCTTTGGTCAAACATGCCTTGGGAACATAGAGCGGCCATCTTTTTGAAAGCGGCGGAGCTCATAAGTGGAAAATACCGCTATAAAATCAATGCGGCAACAATGCTTGCTCAAGGAAAGAGTTGTTTTCAAGCGGAAATTGATGCTGTTTGTGAATTTGCTGATTTTCTGAGATTCAATGTAGAATACATGACACAGATTTATAGTGAACAACCTGAAAGCGCTCCAGGAATATGGAATAGACTTGAATACAGACCGTTAGAAGGTTTTGTTTTTGCCGTAACTCCTTTCAACTTTACAGCAATTGCAGGAAACCTACCCGCCACCCCAGCACTTATGGGGAATACGGTGGTCTGGAAAGCGGCAGACAGCCAAATATTTTCGGCCAATGTAGTTATGGAGATTTTTATAGAAGCAGGATTACCTCCAGGAGTTATTAATCTCATCCACGTTGATGGACCGGTAGCTGGCGATTACATTTTTAAGCATCGTGATTTTGCGGGACTTCATTTCACGGGGTCTACAGCTGTTTTCCAACACTTATGGAAAACAATAGGAATGAATATTAATATGTACCGGGCGTATCCTCGAATAGTCGGTGAAACCGGAGGAAAAGACTTTGTAGTAGCTCACCCTTCTGCAAAAAGTAAAGAGGTAAGTACCGCGCTGAGCAGAGGAGCATTTGAATTTCAAGGACAAAAATGTTCAGCGGCTTCAAGAGCCTACATACCTAAAAGTATGTGGCCGGCCGTTAAGAATGAACTTCTTGATGATCTTAAAGACTTTAAAATGGGCAGTCCTGATGATATGGGTAACTTCATCAATGCCGTTATTGATGAGCGTGCCTTTGATAAAATTGCTTCATACATTGATTTTGTTAAAGAGCAAAAAGACGCTGAAATCATTGCAGGAGGAGGCTACGACAAGAGTGTTGGATACTTCATTGAGCCAACTGTTGTAGTAACCACGAATCCCAAATTCCGTACCATGGTAGAAGAGATTTTTGGACCTGTTTTAACCATCTATGTATACGAAGATGAGCAATGGCTGGAAACATTAAAGCTCGTGGATAGTACCTCGGATTACGCGTTAACAGGAGCTATTTTCTCTCGTGATCGTTATGCTGCAATAGAAGCCTCAAAGGCACTTGAAAATGCTGCAGGGAACTTTTACATCAATGATAAGCCAACCGGCGCTGTTGTTGGTCAACAACCATTTGGAGGAAGTCGTGGTTCAGGTACCAACGATAAAGCAGGTTCTTATATGAACCTCTTGCGTTGGGTAAATGCGAGAACCATCAAAGAATGCTTGGTTCCACCTACAGATTATCGCTATCCCTTCCTAGGTTAATCGAATTTTTATTTATTAAACGAGGCGCTTTTGGGCGCCTCGTTCATTTATACCAAATCAATTTATTGAACTTGAAAATTTTGAATTTCTTTTCGAGTTACATAAACGACCTTCTTGGTCTCAAAAAATTCTTCTGCAAAAAATCTGTTTAGCGGTGTTAACTCTGCTTTTATAGGCCCTAACTCCTCCGCTAACTCACCGCCTTTTAAATAGATTAGACCATTTGGACGGTTTTGGTCAAGATTACTCTTATCTAAACGTCCCTTAATCCACGGAATAAAACGTTGCATATGGGTTACGGCTCTAGAAATTATAAAGTCGTATTGATGCCTCAATTGTTCGGCACGAACATGAGTTCCCTCTACATTTTCTAACCCCAAAGCTTCTGCAACTGCCCCTACCACCTTTATCTTCTTTCCAATGGAATCCACCAAATGAAATTCAGTATTAGGAAACAAAATGGCTAACGGTATACCCGGGAATCCACCTCCAGTTCCCACATCAAGTACCACCTGACCGGGTAAAAAGTTGTGCATTTTTGCAATGGACATGCTGTGTAAGACATGCTTCAAATAGAAGGCTTCCATGTCTTTTCTGCTGATTACGTTAATCTTCGCATTCCAATCCTCGTAAAGTGGCTTTAAACGCTCTATTTGCTCACGCTGTTTTTCTGTTAAATCAGGAAAGTGCGAGAAAATAAGTTCGGCTGTATACATGATGCAAAGATATGCTCGTAGTTGGTACTTTTGCTCTTTATGAAGTTTCAACTCAAACACACGGATCCAAAGAGCTCTGCTCGTGCAGGAATTATTACCACAGATCATGGTCAAATACAAACGCCAATCTTCATGCCTGTTGGAACGGCAGGAACCGTTAAGGGAGTGCATACCAAAGATTTAAAAGAAGATACCAAGGCACAAATCATCTTAGGCAATACCTATCACTTGTTCCTTCGACCAGGGACTGCAATTCTAAAAGAGGCCGGTGGTTTACATAAGTTTAACGGCTGGGACGGCCCCATACTCACGGACAGCGGTGGCTATCAAGTTTATAGTCTTGCTAATCAACGAAAAATTGACGAGCAGGGTGCTACCTTCGCCTCCCATATTGATGGAACCAAGCATCTTTTTACTCCTGAAAGGGTGATGGACATTCAGCGAGAAATAGGCGCGGACATCATTATGGCCTTTGACGAATGCCCACCCTTCCCAAGCAGTCACGAATATGCCAAGAAATCGATGCACATGACGCATAGATGGTTGGATAGATGCATAGATCGATTAAGAGAAACTCAACCGCTTTATGGATATAACCAATCGCTGTTCCCCATTATTCAGGGATCAACTTTTGAAGATTTGAGAGATGAAAGCGCTGAATACATTGCGAGCAAAAATGCAGATGGCAATGCAATTGGCGGATTAAGTGTTGGTGAACCTGCGGAAGAAATGTATAAACATGCAGCAGGTGCGTGCACAATTTTACCTAAGGATAAACCTAGGTACTTAATGGGCGTGGGAACGCCCGCAAATATTCTTGAAAACATAAGTCTCGGAGTAGATATGTTTGATTGTGTGATGCCCACACGTAACGGTCGAAATGGTCAATTATTCACGAGTGAAGGAATCATAAATATTCGCAATAAGAAATGGGAAAACATTCACGAGCCTATTGACCCGCATGGAACAAGCTTCGTAGATGCTGCCTACACCAAGGCCTATGTTCGTCACCTCATTCATAGTAAAGAAAGTTTGGGAGCCCAAATTGCTTCTATGCACAATATTAGATTCTACCTGTGGCTCGTGGAAGAAGCCAGAAAACAAATTATTTCAGGTGATTTTGCGAGTTGGAAAAATCACATGATCCCAAAATTAGAGCGTAGATTGTAGGGGTGAATAAATTGGATTGGTACATATTAAAGAAATTCATGGGAAGCTTTTTCTTGACCATGATTCTCATTCTCGCCATAGCGATTGTCTTTGATATCAGCGAGAAAATCGACGACTTTCAAAATGGCGCAACGATGAATGAAATCGTTTTCGATTATTATATCAATTTCATCGCATTTTATGGAAACCTTTTCAGTGCCCTAATTCTCTTCATTTCCACCATTTGGTTCACCTCGAGAATTGCTTCGAACACAGAAATTGTGGCCATCTTAACTTCAGGCACTAGCTTTAATAGATTGCTTCGCCCCTATGCGATTGGAGCAACGCTTATCTGTGTGCTTTCTTTAACGCTCAACCACTTATTGGTGCCACAGACTAATATCAAGAGAATTCGGTTTGAGGAGAAATACATCACCGGAGTCAATCGTCCGATTAACCAGAAGGTGCATCGTCAAGTTTTACCTGGGCATTATGTTTATTTTGAAACTTATTCAGGAATCCGACAAAGTGGTTATCAATTCACTTACGAGACATTTGACAACCATGTTTTAACTTCCAAATTAAGCGCAGATTTTGTGCGATTAGATACGGCTACAGGAAAATGGAGGTTAGATAACTACCGAATGCGAAAATTAGACAGCTTAGGCGTTGAAACCATTGCCACAGGACGCAAGTTAGACACGGTTCTTCAGTTTACTTCGGAGCAAATCGCACCCAAACTGAACTCAATAGCGACCATGAATTCGAAAGAGTTGAGTAGATTTATCGCACAAGAAGAAATAACAGGAAATGAAAACATCGCTTCTTACCAAATGGAAATGCAGCGTAGATCTTCTTACCCACTCAGTTCCTTTGTTTTTGTTCTTCTAGCTGTATCATTGGCTAGCCAAAAAAGACGCGGTGGATTAGGGGTGAATATTGCTATTGGCCTAGTGCTTTGTGCCATCTATGTATTTGCCATGCAAATCTCACAAACCTTTGCTACAACTGGTGTTTTATCCTCCGACAAATGGCTTGGCAAGGCCCTTACTTGGATAACTATTCAACCAGCAGAATTTGCGATTTGGATTCCTAATTTACTCTTCGCAGGAATTGCGCTGTGGAGGTATAATAAAGCGCCAAAGTGATATGAATTCATTTGCCAAGGATCAACTGAACCTTCACTTTATTGTATTTATTTGGGGATTTACTGCCATTCTTGGAAAGTTTATCAGTATTGACGCATTGTCTCTTGTTTTCAACAGAACAGCACTAACCTCTGTGGCAATTGCATGTTATCTCATTTATCGCAAAAGAGGATTTACAGCAAACGCGAAGGACTTGGTGTTTATGTGGTTATGCGGCTTGTTGATTGCCGTGCATTGGATTACTTTTTTTGGAGCTATTAAGATCTCTAATGTAAGCATTACACTTGCTGGAGTATCAACAGGTGCGCTCTGGTCTTCACTGCTTAATCCAATTTTATCCAAAACCAAATTTGACATCACTGAAATAATTTTAGGCCTTCTTGTAATCGTAGGAATTGGTATTGTGTTTTACGAAAAACCACATTCAGTTGATATAAAAGAAATCCACTACTATGGAATTCAAATAACCAATTTTCAATTGGGTTTGGTTATCGCCTTATTCAGTGCAATGCTCAGTGCTTCATTTAGCATCTTAAACAAGCAGCTAGTAGAAAGGTATCCTAAGCCTGTTCAGGTAACATTTTGGGAAATCACCTTTGCATTTTTATCAATTCTTTTGTTCGACGTTATTCGTGGAAATAATCCAATGAATCTTTGGGCTTCCAATCAGAACGACTATCTATTTATCGGGGTTTTGGCACTACTATGCACTGCATACCCTTTTATCAAAAGTGTAGAGCTTTTAAAACGTCTGTCACCCTTCAGTGTCATGCTTGCCATTAATCTAGAGCCCGTTTACGGCATCATTCTCGCTGCTCTTTTTTTTGGAGCATCAGAGAGTATGTCTACGCAATTTTACCTTGGGGTGATTATTATCCTAGCTACTGTTATTGCAAATGGTATTATAAAAGCGAACAAAAGGAAGCGTTAAAGTAATTTGTTTTGGTATTTTGCGGGATGTGAAAAACACGTTACACATGGAATATCTTTCTTTCGAAAAACCTATTGAAGAGCTTGAAATACAGTTAAATAAGGCTCTTGAATTAGCAGACGATACTGGAGTCGATATGGCAAAAACCATAGAGGACATTCGAAAAAAACTCGTAGAAAAGAAAAAAGAAATCTACGGCAACCTAAATGCTTGGGAAAGAGTACAACTTTCTCGTCATCCTCAACGTCCATATACCCAAGCATACATAGAAGCCCTAACCGAAGGAAACTTTATTGAATTGCACGGCGACCGCGGAGTCAAAGACGACAAAGCCATGATTGGTGGTTGGGGAACAATGGGTGATCAAACCTACATGTTCATCGGACAGCAAAAAGGCGTAAATACAAAGATGCGTCAGTATAGAAATTTTGGCATGGCCAATCCAGAGGGTTACAGAAAAGCTTTGCGATTGATGAAGCAGGCAGAAAAATTTAATCGCCCTATTGTTACACTCATTGATACACCAGGAGCGTTTCCTGGTTTAGAAGCAGAAGAAAGAGGACAAGGTGAGGCAATAGCCAAAAATATAATGGAAATGTCTCGTCTAAAAGTGCCTGTTATCTGCATCATTATTGGAGAGGGAGCATCAGGAGGCGCAATTGGAATTGGTGTTGGAGACCGAGTCCTCATGTTAGAAAACACATGGTATTCCGTTATTTCACCTGAAAGCTGTTCTTCCATACTTTGGCGTTCTTGGGATCACAAAGAAAAAGCAGCTGAAGCGCTAAAACTCACTGCTACAGATATGAAGAAAAATGGTCTAATTGACGGAATCATAAAGGAACCTCTTGGAGGAGCCCATGCAAATCCAGAATTGATGTTTGCAGAGGTTAAAAAGAGCATCATTAAACACACAAAAGCTTTACAGAAAATTGAGGCTGAAGAACGCGTCGCGCAACGAATGGATAAATTCTTCAGCATGGGCGTATACGCAGAATAACTATGGAAGACCCACAATACAGCAATCAAAAACCAAGAACTCTTGGGCAAACAACCAATTTAACTGCAGGAGGAAGAATACCTCCACAAGCAATTGATTTGGAGGAAGCTGTATTGGGTGCGCTTTTAATAGATAAAAATGCGTTGGCAAATATTATTGATATCCTCCATCCAGAGGCTTTTTATAAAGATCAACACAAGAACATCTTCAAAATCATTACCATACTTTTCGGTGATAATCAACCCGTAGATATCCTAACGGTTGCTTCAGAATTGAGAAAGGAAGGATTAATGAAAAAATCCGGTGGTGAGGCCTATTTGGCTCAATTGAGTCAAAAAGTAAGTTCAGCTGCGCACATTGAATATCACGCCCGTATCATACTCCAAAAGCACATTCAGCGCGAATTGATTCGAATATCTTCTGAAATAATAGAAAGTGCATTTGATGAAACTACGGATGTATTAGAGCTTTTAGACAATTCCGAACAAAAGCTTTTTGAAGTTGCCCAAGGCAACCTGAAAAGAAATTATGAAAGTGCTGAAGTTTTGATTCGACAGGCCATTGATAAAATCGAAAATATTTCAAAGCAAGAGGGGCTTTCAGGTATTCCTTCTGGATTCTCTGAATTGGATAGAGTTACTTCAGGGTGGCAGCCTTCTGATTTGATCATACTCGCTGCAAGGCCAGGTATGGGTAAAACCGCATTTGTACTGTCCATGGCCAGAAACATGGCGGTAGATCATCATAAAAAAGTTGCTGTTTTCTCCTTAGAGATGTCTTCTGTTCAGCTGATTACTCGAATTATATCTTCTGAAACGGGTCTTAGTTCAGAAAAACTCAGAAAAGGGGACCTTACTGATAGAGAGTGGAATGAATTAACATCAGGGGTAAAAGACCTAGAAAAGGCTCATCTCTTCATTGACGATACACCCGCCTTATCCGTCTTTGATTTAAGAGCTAAGGTTCGGCGTTTGAAAAGCACCCAAGGTTTGGATCTTATTGTGATTGATTATCTGCAGCTCATGACAGTTGGGGGGTCCAAAACGCAGGGAAATCGGGAACAAGAAATTTCAACAATATCACGATCTCTGAAATCCATTGCCAAGGAATTAAGCGTCCCGGTGATTGCACTTTCTCAATTGTCACGTGCCGTTGAGACAAGATCTGCCTCAAAACGTCCACAGCTTAGTGACCTTCGAGAATCAGGAGCAATTGAACAAGATGCAGATATTGTAAGCTTTATTTACCGCCCACAATATTATTCCATTTCCGAATGGGAAGATGGCGACCCTTCTGACAATCAAGCGGAAATCATTATTGCCAAGCATAGAAACGGTTCATTGGAAGATGTGAGATTACGCTTCATTGCAGAACTTGCTAAATTCTCTGATTTAGATCAAGGTTCAAGAATGATTATGGAAAGTAAAATGAATGATGGGGAAGAAAGCAAGTCAACAAATGACGGCTACACGAATATACCTCGACAGGACTTAGAAGGTGGTGATGTCCCGTTTTAGAAAAATCTTAGTCATTCTAATTTTCAGTTTTAGTTACGCCACTTCTTTTGGACAAGTACTAATACCTATGGACTATGAAGAGCAAGCGGATCATCTAAAAGCATACGGCTTAGTCTTTGAAGCAGTAGATAAAGGTTATGAGTGTCATTGGCTACTGAATCATAGAGGTGGATCTTTTGTCATTTTAGATGCCGATCAATTTATTATTCAAAAGGCTTTATTAAAAGGTGTTAGTTATGAAAGCTATAGCGCTAGCAACTTAATTTCATTAATGAGCGAGCTTAAAAGTCCTAGTACGAATACTAATACGGTAGAACTTGAACGAGTCCCAAAAATAGCAGTGTATTCACCGGCTGGAAAACAACCTTGGGACGATGCCGTTACACTTGTTTTAACCTATGCTGAAATCCCCTTTGAAACCATTTATGACGATGAGGTGTTGGGTGGAAATTTATCTCAATACGATTGGCTGCATCTTCATCATGAAGATTTCACGGGACAATACGGAAAATTTTATGGTGCGTATAGAGACGCTGCATGGTACATTAATCAAAAATCTCGGTTTGAAGCCCATGCCAAATCTTTAGGATACAATAAGGTAAGTGAAGTAAAAGGCGTTGTTGCTGAGGTGATTTCAGAATATGTGAATCAAGGAGGTTTTTTATTTGCAATGTGTTCAGCAACCGACTCCTATGACATCGCTTTGGCATCAAGAAATACAGATATCTGCGAAAGTATGTTTGACGGAGATCCGTCATCCCCAGGCGCTGCATTAGCTATGGATTATGACAGATGCTTTGCTTTTGAAAATTTTGAATTAGTCATGAACCCCTTACGTTACGAGTATTCTTCCATTGACATCACTGAACAGCGCGTTAGACGCGTTAAAGAGGACCAAGACTACTTTGAATTATTTGACTTTTCTGCGAAATATGACGTGGTTCCAACGATTCTTGTTCAAAATCACACTGCCTTGATTAAAGGGTTTTACGGTCAAACCACAGCCTATGATATCAAAACCTTAAAGCCTTCCACCACTGTACTTGGTAAAAGTAAAACGGATGCTGCCGCTAGATACATACACGGCACGTATGGCGAAGGGTATTGGACCTTTTATGGGGGACACGATCCAGAAGATTATCAGCACCGGGTAGGTGATGAACCTACCGACTTGAAAGAATTTCCCAATAGCCCAGGCTATCGTTTGATTCTAAACAATATCTTATTCCCTGCTGCTAAGAAGCCTCCTCAAAAAACTTAATTAAACAAAGACCAACGGGCACTTAGCTGAATCCACCGATCTGTTCTTGGTGTGGCGCCAAAAGCAAAGTAGTTATACGATGTTAACCCTTCTAGAGCATTAACCACTCGGATACCCCCTATAAAATTTGCTATTCTCGACTCAAAATAAATAGTAGACCATGGATAAAGCCCTGCCAAATGCTCTTCTTGTAAAGACCAAATGGGTACACCAATAAGGTAATTCGGTGTATAAAACGCGTCTTCGACACTCACATTTACCCCGGCTTTAAGCTGAAATTTAGAACCTGCACTTTTCTTATAATTAATTTCTGTAAAGCCTCCCCAGTTCGGAGTCGCAAAACCTCCTATGGAAGATTTATAGGTGGCGTATCCTTGCAACTGAATATTTATACCTTCTTTGTAACTACCTAAACCAATTTGAGCACGTCCATATGAACCATCCCAAGCAGCTAACTCAGAGAAACTACTCAAATAGCGCAAGCCTTTTATTTGGGCACCGTAAGCTATGAACTCCTTTTTCCAAAGGTCACCAAACGTCCAATCAAGTTGAATTTCATTTTTGAAATATGGGTCTTCTATATTTCGTAGATCATAACTATATCCATAAAGCTGCTCAAACCTGAACATTTGAGGCTGATTAATCACATTCCATGCAATACATAATTGGCCGGGAACACGCATTAAACCTAACTTATTTTGTATGTCGTACGCCCCGGAATTGAAACCAATTACATTCACTGAATACCGCCCCTTAAAAAATATGGTATCCCGTTTATGATAGGAAAATTGAGTTGTATTCCTCAAAAAAGGCTGATTTGAAGCATCAAAAGATTCCATTGGATGTATGCTATCTAATCTATAGCCATCTAAACCTGATGAATTGCTAGATAATATCTCATAACCACCATTTGTATGTATGGATAAGTGTGTATTGGAATTTGTGCTGGCATGTAAGAGCCTTTCATACACGATTCCAACTTGAGCGCCTGTAAGTTTCAAAGAATCATTATAGGCCAAATTTCTATTCGCAAGTATTGGATCAGTCGCTGTACTGTCCCAAAAATACTCGGTTACTCTAGTATCATTTTTTACAGACCATTGCTTACTATATGCTTTTGAGTTTAATCTCCATCGATGATTAAGAACGCGATAGAATTTTAATTCAAACTGTTCCTC
This sequence comes from Cryomorphaceae bacterium, assembly GCA_038139395.1. GTDB lineage: Bacteria > Bacteroidota > Bacteroidia > Flavobacteriales > Schleiferiaceae > UBA10364. The sequence continues at coordinate 886 of JAYOSU010000003.1, read as the reverse complement.
AAAAAGTGCTCCTGAATTATCCTCAATCGCATAATTCGCTCTAAGGGTGGGCACGTTTGTTTCAAACAACAATGGATTAGAGAGTCCGCCATTTTGACCACTCGTCAAATTAAAATACCTTAATTCAACCCCTTGCAAAGGACGGGCAAGTTTCCCTCCTTCATACGCCCCATCTTGACGAATTTTTATATTCAATTCATGTCCGTCCGATCCTTCATTTCGATATAATCCAAGTGCATTTGATCGTAAATAATCTAAATAAAATTGCTTTGCTGAATCAACAGGCGACATTGCCCTCAGACCAAATACTTGACCACCACCAATCCCAGTTAATAGTTTCAAATCTGTTCTAGGAGCACTTGCACTGTGAAATTCAGGCATCTTTAAATGAGATTTTGAAAATTGATGCCAACCGTCTTGATTTGAAATCATTATTGGGTTTAATGGGTCAAAAGTAATTCCTCCAATAGCTGAATTTTGACGTTGCGCCCAATTCCAATTCATACCTAACCATAATTGTTCTTCCGCCCTGCCGTCTAATAAAAGCGTTAAACTATCCGCAATACCTCCATTCTCAGAGATAAAATACCCTTTATCATAAGAAACTGTGCGAAACAACGTGTCATGGAAAGCATGAAGCGTCGAATCAGCATTCGTAGAATCTATTAAAACAGATAATTCCCTATTACTTGTATCTGTAAATGTTTCCGTCAACGTAGTGTCTACCTGACCAATTAAGCCAATAGATAGCAATACACAACATGTAATTAGGATTTGCCTCATACGGGCGTAAACTTAATCAATAATGGTTCAATAAAGAATGAACCTAGCATTTAGAGCATAAAAAAAGCCCAATCTATGACTAGATTGGGCTTGGAAAAATGGC
>JAYOSU010000002.1:70675-86519 GCA_038139395.1 Cryomorphaceae bacterium | reverse complement strand
ACGTTATACGAGCCTTAGTTAAATCGTAAGGACTCATTTCTAGTTTTACTTTATCTCCTGGTAGCAACTTGATATAGTGCATCCTCATTTTGCCTGAGATATGCGCTGTAACAATGTGACCATTTTCTAGCTCCACTCGGAACATAGCGTTTGACAATGCTTCGGTTACTGTACCGTCTTGTTCTATTGCATTTTGCTTCGCCATATTAACTGAAGGTGCTAGTTTGTGTTCTTCCTCTCAATTTTCCCGACTTCATTAAACCATCGTAATGACGGTTTAACAAATAACTTTCCACCTGTTGAAGTGTATCTAAAATCACACCTACAGTAATCAACAAGGACGTTCCTCCATAAAAGTAAGCCCACTGTGTATTTAACCCCACAACCATGGCTACCGCAGGTAACACTGCAATTAGCGCTAAGAGAAGCGAACCCGGGAAAGTAATTCTACTTAATACCGTATCTAAAAATTCAGCTGTTGGCGCACCCGGTTTGATTCCCGGTACAAAACCGCCGTTTCTTTTCAAATCATCAGCAATAGAATTGGTGTTCACCTGTATCGCAGTGTAGAAATAGGTAAATATGATGATCAACAGCCCAAAAGTTAAATTGTATCCAAACCCTTGAATATTACCAAAAACGGTAATTATCCAACTGATACCATCTCCCTCTGCACCACTGTATTGGAGAACCGTAATCGGAATGAACATTATCGCTTGAGCGAAAATGATTGGCATTACACCAGCTGCGTTCACCTTCATAGGTAAATATTGGCGAGCCGTAGGCGTTGTAACTCCCTTACCAGCCGCTGCAGCCTGTTTGGCATATTGGACAGGTATTTGTCTTACCGCCTGAGTTAATGCGATTGCGAACATGGTGATCACAAACAAGGCAAACAATTCAATAATAAATGCAACCCATCCTGCTCCTTGATTCACCTGAGAAAGCATCTCTTGGAAAAAGGCCTGTGGTAAAGTTGCAATGATACCAACCATAATCAATAATGAAATACCATTACCAATACCCTTGTCTGTGATTCGTTCACCTAACCACATGGCGAAAATAGTACCAGTAGTAAGAGTCACCCAAGCTAAGAACCAAAATGTACCGGGATCTAAAGTTAATACAACACCTTGTGCACTAAGGTTTGCTAAATAACTTGGAGCCTGAACACCAGCGATTAAAATGGTCAAATAACGGGTGATTTGATTCAACTTTCTACGACCGCTTTCACCATCCTTCTGCATTTTTTGCACTGCCGGAACCGCCATACCCATCAATTGAATAATAATTGATGCGGAGATGTACGGCATAATCCCAAGAGCTAAAACAGAAGCTCTAGAAAAAGCTCCACCGGTAAAAGCATTCAATACACCTAAGAGACCTTCTGAAGTTTGTGCCTGAAGCTGCGTCAAACTATCCGGATCGACCCCAGGTAACAGAACCGTTGAACCAATTCTATATATCAAAAGTAGACCAAGGGTTGTCAGGATTTTATCCTTCAACTCTTCGATACTCCAAATATTTTTTATGGTTTCTACGAATTTCTTCATTGCGATTATAGAGTAGTTGCTGTACCGCCCTGTGCTTCAATGGCGGCTACTGCAGATTTACTAAAAGCGTGAGCAGTAATATTTAACTTCTTAGTTAATTCACCTCTTCCCAACACTTTGACGAGTTCCTTCTTACCTACAAGACCATTCTTTACAAGATCTTCGAAAGTAATCTTCGTTTTTAACTTTTTCGCCTCTACTAAAGATTGCAAAGTATCTAAGTTCAATCCTTTGTATTCAACGCGATTTGGATTCGTGAAACCAAACTTAGGAACACGACGTTGTAGTGGCATTTGACCACCCTCAAAGCCGATTTTACGGCTGTAACCTGAACGCGACTGAGCACCCTTGTGTCCGCGCGTAGAGGTACCTCCGTGTCCAGAGCCTTCACCTCTACCTACTCGCTTACGGCTGTGGGTTGCTCCCTTCGCAGGTTGAAGATTTGATAAATCCATTTCTATTCTTTTTTATTAAAGTTCTACTACTTCTATTAGATGAGATACTTTGCGTACCATACCCAATATTTGTGGAGTTTCCTCCACTTCAACTGTAGCGTTTATCTTACGTAAACCTAGAGCCTCCATCGTCGCCTTTTGACGACCTGGACGACCAATTACACTGCGTTTTTGTGTGATTTTTAGTTTTGCCATGCTGATCTAGATTATCCGTTAAAAACTTTGTCCAATGAAATGCCGCGAGTCTTAGCAACATCTTGAGCACTACGCATTTTCAATAACGCATCAAAAGTCGCTTTCACAACATTTTGCGGATTAGAAGAGCCTTTACTCTTAGCTAATACATCGTGTACACCAACGCTTTCTAAAACTGCACGCATTGCACCCCCTGCTATAACACCAGTACCACTTGACGCTGGTCGCAAGAAAACACGAGAGCCTGCAAATTTTCCATTTTCTTCGTGAGGAATCGTGCTCTTAAGTAAAGAAATACGATACAAGTTTTTCTTAGCGTCTTCCACTGCCTTCGCAATAGCTTCACTAACTTCTTTTGACTTACCCGTTCCGTATCCAGCAGTACCGTTTTCATCACCTACAACAACTATTGCAGAAAAGCTGAACGTGCGTCCACCCTTATTCACTTTAGTGACTCGATTTACCGCCACTAAACGATCAACTAATTCTATACCCGTGGGTTTTACTTTACGTGCGTTATGCATTGTACTAGACATTTAAAATTTTAAGCCGCCTTTACGAGCGCCTTCTGCGAGTTGTTTTACGCGGCCGTGATATAAGTATCCACCGCGGTCAAAACAAACCTCTGTAATTCCTTTTTCTAAGGCAATCTTTGCCAATCCTTCTCCAACTTGGAAGCTTTTATCACTTTTCGTACCAGTCGCACCCTCTAACTCTTTGCTTCTTGACGAAAACGATAACAGCGTTTCTTGCTTTACATCGTCAATCAATTGTGCATAGATTTCCTTATTACTTCTGAAAACTGACAGACGAGGCTTTGAAGTCGTGCCTGTAACTACCTTGCGAATTCTTCTACGAATACGTAGTCTTCTTTCTGATTTAGTTAATGCCATGTCTTAATATTATTTAGCTGCAGACTTACCTGCTTTTCTACGGATATGTTCACCTTGGAACTTGATTCCTTTTCCTTTATATGGTTCTGGCTTACGCAATGAACGAATCTTTGCCGTTACGGCCCCTAAAAGTTGCTTATCATGAGAAGTCAGCTTGACAGTAGGCGCCTTACCCTTTTCCATTGTGGTTTCTATTTTAACCTCTTTTGGAATATTGATAAGAAAGTTGTGAGAATAACCTAACGCAAGATCCAATAATTGACCCTGATTTGAAGCTCTATATCCTACACCTATTAACTCCAAGGTATGACTAAATCCTTCATTTACGCCAACAATCATATTGTTAATAAGTGCACGATATAAACCATGCTTGGCTTTATGCTCTTTTGCATCAGATGGACGCTCCAGCGTTATAGTGCTGTCCTCCATTTTCACAGTGATTCCGCTAGATAATTCTTGCGATAACTCACCTAGTTTTCCTTTTACAGTTACGCTGTCACCACTGATGGCAACTTCAACGCCTGCAGGCACGGCAATTGGTGCTTGACCTATTCTAGACATAATCTTCTTAGTTAATTAGCTCACAGTACAAAGAAGCTCACCACCGATATTCTCTTTGCGTGCTTGCTTGTCTGTCATTAATCCTTTTGACGTACTAACTAAAGCTATCCCAAGGCCATTTTTTACACGAGGCAAATCACCAGCACTACGGTACTGACGTAAACCTGGTTTCGAGATACGCTTGATCTCGCGAATGGCAGGAACTTTTGTTAGTCTGTCGTATTTAAGAGCAACTTTCAGAACATTCTGAGGTGCTACTTCTACTACTTTATAATCGTGAACATAACCTTGATCCTTGAGGATTTCGGCCATTGCTACTTTTGTCTTACTTGAAGGGATTTCTACGACACGTAAACCAGCACTTTGGCCATTACGAATACGCGTTAAGAAATCTGCTATTGGATCTGTGTACATAATTCCTAGTTCTTCTAAATTACCAGCTAGCTTTCTTAACCCCAGGGATTAATCCCTGATTAGCCATTTCACGGAATGTTACTCGCGAAAGACCAAACTGACGCATATACCCTCTCGGGCGACCAGTTAGTTTACAACGGTTTCTCCCACGAACTGGAGAAGCATTTTTAGGAAGCTTCTGCAATCCTTCATAATCGCCGGCCGCTTTCAACGCTTCACGCTTAGCCGCATACTTTGCTGCTAATTTGGCGCGTTTAATCTCACGGGCTTTCATTGATTCTTTAGCCATCTTAATTACTTTTTAAATGGTAGACCAAATGCCATTAATAATGCCTTTGCTTCCTTGTCTGTTGGAGCAGAGGTTACGAAAGTGATGTCCATACCTCCGATACGGTTCACTTTATCAATATCTATTTCTGGGAAGATAATTTGCTCAGTAATACCGAACGTGTAATTTCCTCTTCCGTCAAAGCCTGAAGCTTTAATTCCTTGAAAATCTCTTATTCGAGGTAATGAAGCACTAACTAAACGATCCAGGAATTCATACATTTGATCTCCACGTAATGTAACGCGAGCTCCAATAGGCATTCCTTTACGTAACTTGAAATTACTTACATCTTTCTTAGACTTAGTTGACACTGCTTTTTGACCTGTAATCATGGTCATCTCAGCGATTGCTTGGTCCACCAACTTCTTATCAGCTACTGCAGCACCAATTCCCTGGCTGACTACAATTTTTTCAAGCTTCGGTACCATCATTACGTTTTTGTAGTTGAATTCTTCCTGCAAACTCGCAATGATTTCCTCTCTGTATCTTGTTTTGAATCTAGGTGTCATACTTTTTATGATAATACCTCACCGGATTTTTTAGCGTAACGCACAACGTTACCGTTATCATCAAATTTTCTGCCCACACGAGTGGGTTCACTTGTAGAAGGATCTACCAACGCAACATTTGAAATGTGAATTGGAGCTTCCATTTCAACAATACCACCTTGAGGGCTCGCAGCACTTGGTTTCTGGTGTTTCTTGATCATATTAACACCTTCAACAACTACGCGATTCATTTTAGGGATAACCCGAACGATTCGACCTGTAGAGCCTTTGCTCTCCCCTGCCAGCACCTTGACTGTATCTCCCTTTTTAACTTTAAACTTTGCCATTGTAATGGTTATCTTTTAGATTAAAGAACCTCTGGTGCCAATGAAACAATCTTCATGTATTGCTTGTCTCGCAATTCACGCGCGACAGGACCAAATACACGAGTACCTCTCATTTCTCCACCTGTGTTCAATAATACACATGCATTATCGTCAAAACGGATATATGAACCATCCGGACGACGAACTTCTTTCTTTACACGAACGACCACCGCAGTGCTGACTTGACCCTTTTTTACTGTTCCTGCTGGAGTTGAATCCTTAACAGTAACTACAATCTTATCACCTACGCTAGCGTATCTTCTTTTTGTACCTCCCAATACACGAATCACCAAAACTTCTTTGGCTCCTGTATTATCTGCTACTCTTAATCTTGATTCTGTTTGTACCATGATTACTTAGCTCTTTCAATAACTTCGATCACTCTCCAGTTTTTCGACTTCGAAAGTGGTCTTGTTTCCATAATTCTTACTGTATCCCCCGCATTGCAATCGTTGGTTTCATCGTGCGCATGAAATTTGCTCGTGAATTTTACGAATTTACCGTACTTAGGATGCTTTACTTTACGCTCGACTTTCACTACAACAGACTTATCCATCTTGTTGCTCGATACAACGCCGATACGCTCTTTACGTAAGTTTCTTGTATTCTCCATAATACTTATTCTTCTATTGAGCGCGAGCTCAATTCAGTGCTCAAACGAGCAATTGTTTTTCTAGCCTCACGAATCTGTAATGGATTCTCCAGAGGACTCAATGCATGAGTCAACTTCAAATTCATGTAGCTCGACTTTTCTTCTGAAAGACGCTCTGCTAATTCTGCAGTGGTCAATTCTTTTATCTCGTTGTAATTCATGACTCTGTCTTATTAGTCTTGTAGGTCTCTACGTATTACAAACTTGGTACGTACTGGAAGTTTTTGGGCCGCAAGGCGCAGAGCTTCTTGTGCTACTTCCATTGGAATCCCATCCATTTCAAACATAATGCGACCCGGCTTGACAACCGCAGCATAATATTCTACGCCACCTTTACCTTTACCCATACGTACTTCCAATGGTTTCTTGGTAATAGGCTTGTCAGGGAAAATTCTAATCCACATTTGTCCTTCACGCTTCATGTAACGTGTGGCTGCAATACGAGCTGCCTCAATTTGACGAGCAGTAATCCACTTCGAATCCAAAGACTTTAATCCAAAAGATCCATAAGTCAATTGAGCACCACGCTGAGCGTTTCCTTTCATTCGGCCCTTAAAGACCTTTCTATGCTTTGTGCGTTTTGGCTGTAACATCTCTAAATATTATTTGCGGTTGTTGCGATTTCCACGACCACGTCCACCACCTGATTTCGTAGAACCTAATTGATTGCTTAGATCGCGCTTACCATAAACCTCACCTTTCATAATCCACACCTTAATTCCAAGACGACCATACGTTGTATGAGCCTCACTTAGGTGGTAATCGATATCTGCACGAAATGTACTCAAAGGCGTACGCCCATCTTTATACATTTCAGAACGAGCCATTTCTGCCCCATTAACACGACCAGCTATTAAGACCTTAATGCCCTCTGCGCCCATACGCATTGACGCACTAATTGCCATTTTAATAGCACGACGGTGGCTCACACGACCCTCAATTTGACGAGCGATTGAATCAGCCACTAGCTTAGCATCCAATTCAGGGCGCTTGATCTCGTAAATGTTAATTTGAACTTCTTTGCCAGTCAATTTCTTAAGCTCTTCTTTAAGCTTATCAACTTCCTGACCGCCTTTACCAATAATTACCCCTGGACGAGCAGTTGTAATCGTTACGGTTACTAAACGAAGTGTTCGTTCAATAATAATTCTACTGATACTTGCTTTGGTTAAACGAGCATACAAATAGTTTCTAATCTTCGCATCCTCTGCGATTTTCTCACCGTAATTGCGACCGCCGTACCATTGACTATCCCAGCCACGTATAATTCCAAGTCTATTACCAATAGGGTTGGTTTTTTGTCCCATCTTTCCCTTATTAAGATTCTTTATTACCTACAATTAGCGTAATATGGTTGCTGCGCTTGCGAATACGGTGAGCTCTTCCTTGAGGAGCTGCTTGTATGCGCTTTAGCATTCTACCACTATCAACACTAATCTCTTTAACTACCAACCCAGCTTCTTCTAAATTGGCTCCCTCGTTCTTGCTTTGCCAATTAGCAATTGCACTAAGTAGCAGTTTTTCTAAACGAATCGACGCCTCTTTAGGGCTGTACTTTAAGATGGCCAATGCTTTCTCTACTTCAACACCACGAATCTGATCTGCAACGAGTCTCATCTTTCGTGGGGAAGTAGGACAGTCGTTTAGCTTGGCAATCGCAATCGCCTTTTTCGCCGTCTTGAGCGCTTCAGCTGCTTGTCTTTTTCTAGCTCCCATCTCTATTATTTCTTATTCTTACCGTGACCGCGGAAGTTACGCGTCGGTGAAAATTCACCCAGTTTATGACCTACCATGTTTTCAGTCACATATACTGGTACAAATGTTTTTCCATTGTGAACACCGATGGTCTGACCAACAAAATCCGGAGAAATCATTGACGCTCTCGACCACGTCTTAATCACTGTGTTCTTTCCACTTTCCACATTGGCTAAAACTTTCTTTTCTAGCTTGTAGTGGATATAAGGTCCTTTTTTAAGCGAACGTGCCATATACTATCAGATTATTTCTTTCTACGTTCGATGATATACTTGTTCGTAGCCTTCTTCGGCGCACGAGTCTTATACCCCTTCGCAGGAATTCCATTACGTGAGCGAGGATGACCCCCAGACGCACGACCTTCACCACCACCCATTGGGTGGTCAACAGGATTCATTACCACACCGCGAACTCTAGGACGACGACCTTGCCATCTGCTTCGACCGGCTTTACCACTCACCTGAAGCATATGTTCGGAATTACTTACGGTACCTATTGTAGCTATACATGTGGTTAAAATCATACGGGTCTCTCCAGAAGGCAACTTGACAATTGCATACTTACCTTCTCTTGCTACTAACTGAGCAAATGTACCGGCAGAGCGAGCAATAATAGCACCTTGACCTGGACGCATTTCAATATTAGATACAATAGTACCTAAGGGAATATCTCCTAAGAATAGCGCATTACCAATTTCTGGAGCCGCATCAGCGCCACTCATCAAAGTGTCACCAACTGATACGCCATTAACAGCAATTGAATAACGCTTCTCGCCGTCCGCGTACACCAATAACATAAGGTATGCCGAACGTAACGGATCGTATTCAATAGCCTTTACAGTGGCTGGAACACCAGCCTTGTCGCGCTTGAAATCAACTACGCGTACTTTTTGCTTGTGACCACCACCAACATAACGCATTGTCATGCGTCCTTGATTGTTTCGGCCACCACTCTTGGATTTCCCTTTTACAAGGCTCTTCTCAGGTTTCGCTGCCGTAACTTGCTCAAAGTCGTTGACTACGCGAAAACGCTGTCCAGGAGTAATCGGTTTTAACTTTTTTACACCCATTGGATTTAAATATTACCGTATAAGTCAATTGATTCACCACTTACTACCTTCACTAAGGCTTTTTTGTAAGCTGGCTTCCTGCCGCGCACCAAACCTGTTTTAGTATACTTGGTTTGAAACTTAGCTGGAACAATTGCCGTACGAACGGTTTCTACATTAACGCCATAGAATTCCTCTACGGCTTTTTTTATTTCAACCTTATTAGCAGAACGAGCAACCTCAAAAGCGTACACATTTAAGTCTTCGCTTTGTGCAGTCGCCTTCTCTGTAATGATTGGTTTAATCAAAATACTCATAGCCTCTTTAGCTTAAAATTGCTGTTACTTTTTCAATCGCTCCCTCTGAAACAACTAATGCAGAAGCATTCATTATATCGTAAGTGCTTAATTCTGAACAGTTTACAACCTTTACCCCTGTTAAATTGCGGGAGGACAAATATACATTTTTATCGTAATCTGCTACTACAAATAGAGACTTTTTATCTCCCAGCCCTAATGAATCAATTACAGATAGAAAAGTTTTTGTTTTCGGTGCATCGAAAGTGAAGTCTTCCAACACTGTTAGTGCTTTGCTTTTCGCCTTCATAGAAAGAGCTGATCGACGAGCGAGCTGCTTAACCTTTTTATTCAATTTGAATCCATAGTTACGAGGGCGAGGACCAAACACAGTACCACCACCACGTTGGATAGGTGAGCGCATGGATCCAGCACGAGCACCACCAGTACCTTTCTGCTTGTGGTGCTTTTTAGTTGTGCGATTTATTTCGCCTCTTTCTTTTGCCTTGTGCGTACCTTGTCGTGCATTTGCTAAGAATTGTTTTACATCCAAGTAAATGCTGTGCTCGTTCGGTTCTATCCCGAAAACAGAAGCGTTTAACTTAACGCTCTTCCCTGTTTCTTTACCATTAATATCTACTACCTTGAGTTCCATTACTTCTCGATAATTACAGTTGAATTCTTAGCCCCAGGAACGGAACCTTTAACTACTAGTAAGTTCTTTTCCGCATCTACCTTCAAAACTTGTAGATTTTGAACTTTGGAACGCTTACCACCCATACGACCGGCCATTCGCATACCCTTGAATACACGTGATGGATCTGAACCAGCACCAATTGAACCCGGTGCACGTAGACGGTTATGCTGACCGTGTGTAGCTTGACCCACACCGGCAAAACCGTGACGTTTAACCACACCTTGGAATCCTTTACCTTTAGAAGTACCCACAACATCTACGTAGCTTCCTTCCTCAAATAATTCCACTGTTAAAACCTGGCCGAGTTCTAATTCCTCTGCGAAGTCTGTGAATTCTACTAATTTTTTCTTGGCAGAGGTACTCGCTTTTTGTACATGACCTTTCAATGCCTTCGAGGTGTTTTTTTCGTTTGCCTCTCCCCAACCAAGTTGGATTGCATTGTAACCATCGACATCTTCTGTTTTCACCTGGGTAACTGTACATGGACCGACTTCAAGTACAGTACATGGTAAGTTTTTCCCATCTGGGCTAAAAATGCTGGTCATTCCGACTTTTTTACCAATTAATCCTGGCATGTTTTCTGGAATTTAATTTAGTCTACTGTTAGACTTTGATTTCTACTTCTACACCACTCGGTAACTCCAATTTCATCAAAGCATCAATAGTCTTTGAAGAAGAAGAGTATATATCCAGCAAACGCTTGTAATTACTAAGCTGGAATTGCTCGCGTGATTTTTTATTTACGTGAGGTGAGCGGAGTACCGTGTAAATACGCTTATTTGTTGGTAATGGAATAGGTCCATTAACAACGGCGCCAGTACTCTTCACTGTCTTTACAATCTTCTCAGCAGATTTATCTACTAAGTTGTGATCATATGACTTGAGCTTGATGCGAATTTTTTGACTCATTGTAGTCTATTATTAAGCTTTTGATTCTTCTATTACTTTTTCCGAGATGTTTGACGGTGTTTCTGCATAGTGCGAGAATACCATTGTCGATGCTGCACGTCCCGAACTCAACGTACGAAGTGTTGTGACGTATCCAAACATCTCAGATAATGGCACATCTGCCTTAATCACTTTCGCGTTATTTCGGTCAGACATATCATTTACTTGACCACGGCGGCGATTCAAATCACCAACAATGTCACCCATATATTCCTCTGGCGTAACCACTTCAAGTTTCATGATTGGCTCCATAATTACAGGGGAAGCCTTTTTAGCACTTTCCTTAAATCCAATTTTCGCAGCCAATTCGAATGACAATTGATCAGAATCCACAGGGTGGAACGAACCGTCTTTCAAAACAACCTTAAATGAATCAACATTGAAACCTGCTAAAGGACCATTTACCATTGCAGCTTTAAAGCCGCTTTCAACAGAAGGAATAAATTCTCTAGGAACATTACCACCCTTCACTTCATTGACAAACTGAAGACCTTCTCCTTCAAAATCTGCATCCACTGGTGAGATTTCAAAAATGATATCAGCAAATTTACCGCGACCACCTGTCTGCTTCTTGTAGACTTCTCGGTGACTCGTACTTCCGTTCAATGCCTCTTTGTATTCCACTTGTGGTTCACCTACATTCACCTCAACCTTAAACTCGCGTTTCATGCGATCAATCAAGATGTCTAGGTGAAGCTCACCCATACCAGAAATAATGGTTTGACCTGAAGCCTCATCCGTCTGAACTCGAAACGTTGGATCCTCTTCAGACAATTTTGCTAGGGCTGTACCCATTTTATCTACATCAGCTTTAGATTTTGGCTCAACAGCGACACCTATTACAGGTTCTGGGAAAGTCATACTTTCTAGAACAATTGGCGCCTTTTCATCACATAATGTATCTCCGGTTCTAATGTCTTTAAATCCTACTCCAGCCCCAATATCACCCGCAGTAATCTGGTCGATTGGTTGCTGCTTGTTTGAGTGCATCTGGAAAATGCGAGAAATACGCTCTTTTTTGTTTGAACGTGTGTTTTTAACATAAGACCCAGCATCTAGAGCTCCTGAGTATACTCTGAAGAAACATAAACGACCCACAAATGGATCTGTAGCAATCTTAAAGGCAAGCGCTGCAAAAGGTTCTTCAACTGAAGGCTTGCGAGAATCCGCATCGCCCGTATTTGGATTTGTTCCTTCTATCGCTTCAACATCTAATGGAGAAGGCAGATAACGCATTACTGCGTCTAACATAGCCTGAACCCCTTTATTCTTGAATGCAGAACCACACATCATAGGTATGATGCTCATATCTATGGTCGCTGCACGCAGAGCTGCAATTATTTCCTCTTCAGTGATACTATCTTCATCTTCGAAGAATTTCTCCATTAACGTCTCGTCGTATTCGGCAACGGCCTCAATAAGCTCGGCGCGCTTCTCATCAACGGTAGCTGTTAATTCTGCTGGAATGTCAATTTCCTTATAGGTCATCCCCATATCATCGTCATTCCAAACAATAGCTTTCTTGCTAATTAAATCAACAACACCTTTAAAATCTGCCTCATCACCAATAGGCACCTGAAGAGCTACTGGGTTTCCACCCAACATTTCTTTTACCTGACGACAAACATTAAAAAAGTCTGAACCTTGACGATCCATTTTATTCACGAACCCTAATCGAGGAACACGGTATTTATCCGCTTGGCGCCAAACTGTTTCAGATTGTGGTTCTACACCATCAACTGCAGAAAACAAGGCTACAACACCGTCTAAAACTCTCAATGAGCGCTCTACTTCTACTGTAAAATCAACGTGTCCTGGGGTGTCAATGATATTGATTGCATATGCTTTATCTGCATATCTCCATTCACAATGCGTAGCTGCGGAAGTAATAGTAATACCGCGCTCTTGCTCCTGCTCCATCCAATCCATAGTTGCAGCACCGTCATGAACCTCACCTATCTTATGACTCACACCAGTGTAGTAAAGAATACGTTCCGTAGTGGTTGTCTTACCTGCATCAATGTGTGCAGCAATTCCAATATTTCGGGTATACGTTAAGTCTCTATTTCCTTTTGCCATGATTTATTCTATTTAGAATCTAAAGTGAGAGAATGCTTTGTTTGCCTCCGCCATGCGGTGTACTTCTGTACGCTTTTTCACTGCAGCCCCCTCTTCTTTGGAGGCAGCAATAATTTCAGCAGCTAACTTTTGAGACATTGAACGTTCGTTACGGCCTCTCGCATAAGTAATCATCCACTTCATTCCAAGAGTAATCTTGCGATCTGGACGTACCTGCATTGGGATTTGGAAATTCGCTCCACCAACACGACGTGAACGCACTTCTACATGTGGCATTACATTATTAAGCGCTTCTTTCCACACTTCAAGTCCATTGTTTTCTGTTTTTTCAGAAACAATATCAATGGCATCATAGAAAATGTTAAACGCAATTGACTTCTTACCGTCTAACATTAAATTATTTACAAAGCGCGTGACTAACGTGTCGTTGAATCGAGGATCCGGAAGTAACGGGCGCTTTTTAGCTCTAGCTTTTCTCATGAGTTCTTATCTAGAAGTAGTTTATTTCTTAGGTTTCTTAGCACCATATTTTGAACGGCGCTGTGTTCTTCCGTCTACACCTGCAGTATCGAGAGCTCCACGAACAATGTGGTATCGAACCCCGGGAAGATCTTTTACACGACCCCCGCGAACAAGTACAATACTGTGCTCTTGTAGATTGTGTCCTTCACCTCCGATGTAGGCATTTACTTCATTTCCATTTGATAGACGCACCCTTGCCACTTTACGCATCGCCGAGTTTGGTTTTTTCGGCGTCGTTGTGTAGACACGAGTACATACACCCCTGCGTTGTGGGCAGGAATCCAGCGCAGCAGATTTACTCTTTTGTTTGATCTGTTTGCGACCTTTTCTTACAAGCTGTTGAATCGTTGGCATACGTACCTTTTGATTTCTAGTTTATTCCAATAATCAATTACCCATTTTTTGGGGACTGCAAATGTAGTGATATTATCTCCATAACCAAACGCCTAGTTATTAAAATAATTAGCTCGTTCTGAAATAATTAGAACAGGTGTTGAAAAGAGATTAAAAAATCTCAAACATCATGGTTGAGATAGACTTGTTTTAAGAGTGGATAAAAGTACATTTGTGAACGCTTGTTTACTGAACAATTCAACAATAATTCTTTGACACATTTTCTCGATCAATTAAACGATGCTCAGCGCAAGGCAGCAGAGCAAACAGAGGGGCCCGTTATGGTTATTGCAGGTGCTGGATCTGGGAAAACACGTGTGCTTACTTACCGCATCGCCTATCTCTTAGAGAAGGGAGTGGACGCATTCAATATTCTTTCGCTAACCTTTACTAATAAGGCCGCAAGAGAGATGAAAGAACGCATTGGAAAATTAGTTGGAGAAACAGAGGCAAAAAACTTATGGATGGGCACTTTCCATAGTGTCTTTGCCCGAATACTAAGAATTGAAGCAAGTAAGTTGGGCTACCCAACTAATTTTACAATTTATGATGCCGACGACAGTAAAAAAGTAGTCGCGAATATTATCAAAGAAAAAAATCTTGACAAGGATATATACAAGGCAAAGTCCATAATCAGTCGCATTTCATCTCTTAAAAACAACTTGATAACGCCCAAAGCGTATTTCCAAAACGGCGAATTACAAGCTCAAGACAGTACGGCAAAAATCCCCATGTTTGGAGAAATTTATCAGGCATATACAGAGCGATGTTTTCGGGCCGGCTGTATGGATTTTGATGATCTTTTACTCAAGACAAATGAATTGATGTACACCTTTCCAGATGTCTTGGCCAAATACCAGAACAGGTTCAAGTACATCTCGGTAGATGAGTACCAAGACACCAATCATAGCCAATATTTGATTGTAAAGGCTTTAGCAGCAAAATTTGAAAACATATGCATTGTTGGTGATGATGCACAATCTATTTATGCATTCCGAGGCGCGAACATTCGCAACATTCTTAATTTTCAGAAAGATTACCCGGATACAAAACTATTTAAGCTGGAACAGAACTATAGATCAACCAACAATATTGTTCAGGCAGCAAATAGCATCATTGAAAAAAACAAAGAGCAGATTCACAAGAATGTATGGACCCAAAATAGCGGAGGAGAAAAAATAATCGTTCATAAAAGTATTTCAGATACAGATGAAGGCAACTACGTCGCTACCAATGTTTGGCAAACCTGCATGAATGAAAATGCAAAGCATGATGATTTTTGCGTTTTATACAGAACGAATGCGCAAAGTCGAAGTTTTGAAGATGCTTTGCGTAAAAAGAATATTCCTTATAAAATTTATGGTGGACTTAGCTTTTATCAGCGGAAAGAGATTAAAGATGTATTGGCTTATTTAAGGCTTATTATCAACCCTAAAGATGAAGAGGCATTTAGAAGAGTAATCAACTACCCTGCACGAGGTATTGGTGCTACTACTCTTGCCAAACTAGTCTTAGCAGCAGAAAGAGAAAACTGCTCGCTATGGGAAGTTTGCGAGCGTATACAGCGTATAGAATGTGGTTTGAATAAACCAACCGTTAGGAAAATCAGTGACTTTTCTACGCTCATAAACTCATTTGAAATTTTGTCCAAGCAGCAGGACGCTTTTGATTTAGTAGCACATGTGGCAAAAAGCGTGGGCCTCATTAAAGTTTTGGGGGAGGATAAAACACCAGAAGGAGTAACTCGTTATGAAAATGTCCAAGAATTACTGAACGGAATCAAGGATTTTACCGAACAACAAAAAGAACTCGCAGAGGGCGATCCATCCCTCGCTAATTATCTTTCAGACATTGCATTGTTAACCGATAGAGACAATGAAGTAGACGACGGAACACCAAAAGTGAGTATGATGACGATTCACCTCGCAAAAGGGTTAGAATTTCCATATGTATACATTGTAGGGCTGGAAGAAAACCTCTTCCCTAGCATGATGAGTAGTGGCAGCAGAAGTGAGCTTGAAGAAGAACGAAGACTTTTTTATGTTGCTCTTACAAGGGCAGAGAAACGCGCTCATTTAACCTACACACATACCAGGTATAGGTGGGGGAAATTAATTGATTGCGAACCTTCTCGGTTCATAGATGAAATAGACGAAACTTATTTGGATATTCAAATTCCCG
>JAYOSU010000002.1:50696-70575 GCA_038139395.1 Cryomorphaceae bacterium | reverse complement strand
CGGAGATTTTTTGAAACCCAATGAACTGCATGAAGGAAAAAGAGTAGTGCATGGGCGATTTGGCCTTGGAACGGTCGTTCGAATGGAAGGTGAAGGTGCAGATGCCAAAGCAATCATCAACTTTGACAATGCAGGTGAAAAAAGATTGTTACTAAAATTCGCAAAGGTCAGTGCTGCATAAATAAAGATTTAAGTTATTCGAAATATGGAATACAATACGGATAGAACTCAACTGAAAATACCTGAATATGGACGCAATGTCCAACGTATGGTGGATTACTGTTTAACTATTGAGGACAAAGAGCACAGAAGTAAAGTTGCCCAAAGTATTATAGATGTTATTGGGAATTTAAATCCGGCCATTAGAGATGCCCCAGATTATGCCCATAAACTATGGGATCATCTGTTTATAATGTCAGATTTTAAATTAGATGTTGACAGTCCTTATCCAATTCCAACTGCCGAAAGCTTCGTTGGTTTGCCGGACGAGGTACCATACCCAGATAAATCTAGGAGATTCCGTCATTATGGATCGGTAGTAAAAAACATGATTGCGCATGCGTTAAAGATGGAGCAAAGTGAAGAAAAAGATGCTCTAGTTTATGGTATTGCTTATGCCATGAAACGCAATTATTTGAAATACAATAAAGACACGGTAAGCGACCAAACAATTCTAGGAGATTTATTAGAAATGTCTGAGGGAAAACTCAAATTAGGTGAGTTTGATTTACCTAATGAAAAATCCTTTGGCATAACACAAACCGAACGCAAACAGAACCAAAACAACCGTAAGAAGAAAAACAAGAAAAGGAGATATTAATCCATGGGAACATTCAAGATTACTGGAGGTAAGAAACTCAACGGAACCATAACGCCTCAAGGTGCCAAAAATGAAACCTTACAAATTCTTTGCGCAGTCTTATTGACCCCGGAGGAAGTACGAATTACGAATATCCCTGATATTGTTGATGTCAATAAGCTGATTGATCTACTTAGCGATCTTGGCGTATACGTCAAAAAAAACGGTCATGGAGATTATACCTTCAAAGCGGAAAATGTAAATCTTGACTACCTCACCTCAGACACCTTCAAGGTAAAAGGGGCCAGCCTCAGAGGGTCTATAATGATTGTAGGCCCGCTATTGGCTCGATTTGGCAAAGCCTTTATACCTAAGCCCGGCGGTGATAAAATAGGTCGTCGTCGTTTAGACACTCACTTTCTTGGCTTCCAAAAGTTAGGTGCAAAATTTGATTACAATAGCAAAGATTCTTTTTATAGTGTGGACGCCTCTGAACTAAGAGGAACCTACATGCTTTTAGATGAAGCTTCTGTAACCGGAACTGCAAATGTTGTAATGACTGCGGTGATGTCACAGGGAAAAACAACCATTTACAACGCAGCATGTGAGCCTTACTTGCAGCAATTGTGTAAAATGCTTGTAAGAATGGGTGCTAAAATTGAAGGTATTGGATCTAACATGCTTCACATTGAAGGTGTCAATGAATTGGGTGGAACGGACCACCGAATTCTACCTGATATGATAGAAATAGGCTCTTGGATTGGCCTAGCTGCAATGACTGGTTCTGAAATTACTATTAAGGATGTTAGCTACCCCGATTTAGGAATTATTCCGACAGTCTTCAGACGACTAGGTATCCATACCGAATTACAAGGCGATGATTTACACGTACCCTCTCAAGAGCATTATGAAATAGAAAGCTTCATTGACGGGTCTATCATGACCATAGCAGATGCACCTTGGCCAGGTTTCACACCTGATCTTTTAAGTATTGTATTGGTAACAGCCACACAGGCAAGGGGATCAGTTTTAATTCATCAAAAGATGTTTGAATCGCGCCTCTTTTTCACAGATAAGCTCATAGATATGGGCGCCCAGATTATACTGTGTGACCCTCATCGTGCAACCGTTATTGGACTCGATAAGCAAAGCCCTTTACGAGCAACTACTATGACTTCTCCCGATATTAGAGCGGGAATAAGCTTACTTATCGCTGCGCTTAGTGCGGAAGGAACTTCTACCATTCACAACATTAATCAAATAGACCGAGGTTATGAAAATATTGACGGTAGATTAAAGGCCCTTGGCGCAGAAATTGTTAGATTGTAGAGCGAAAATTACCACAACAATTATGAAAAAGTTAACCCTGATTTTAGGAGGTTTTGCATTAGTTTTCTCAACGATTTTATTAACCTCTTCACAAAGTAATTATTCGGATGCCATTATCGCAACGAATGGACAAATTGCCAGCTTAAGTATAGGAGACAAAGCACCAGAAATAGAGATGCGTGACCCTCAGGGTAATATTCGTAAACTATCTGATTTAAGGGGAAAAGTAGTTTTAATAGATTTCTGGGCATCTTGGTGCCGTCCATGCCGAATGGAAAACCCGAATGTTGTGCGAACTTACAGCCAATATAAAGATGCTGCCTTCAAAAACGGCGACGGCTTTGAGGTGTTCTCGGTAAGTTTAGATCAAAACAAGGCTGCATGGCAAAAAGGGATTCTTCAAGACAAATTAACCTGGGAAAATCATGTTAGCGACTTGCAGTCGTGGCGAAATGCAGCAGCCCAACAGTATAATGTAAATTCTATTCCTGCTACATTTTTACTTGATGGAGAAGGTATAATCATCAAAAAGAATTTAAGAGGTAAAGCTTTAGAAAACACGCTGGCTTCCCTAAAGAGATAAATACTCATTAACTCCGAATAAATAATAGGCGTTGGCGCAATCCCGACGCCTTTTTTATGTCTAATTTTGCGCCTCGCTGACACGTTGTCAGCGGAACATTAGATGGCGAACAATTTGCAATAAAAGATGCAAATAAAGCCGTAAATTCTATAGAAATGTCAGAGAAAGAAGCTTCTAATAACGAAGAATTACAGGAAGAAAAAAACGAAAATCAAAACCCTGAAACTACGGAGGAAACTAGTGTTGAGCAAGATCCAGTAGTCAAACTTGAGGATGAGGTTAAAGACTTGAAGGACCAAAATTTGCGTTTATATGCAGAATTTGAAAACTTCCGACGTAGAACAGCTAAAGAAAGATTAGCCCTCATGGAGAGTGCTAATGAAGACACTTTAACAGCGCTTCTGCCAATTCTTGATGATTTTGAAAGAGCATTAAAAAACACTCAAGAAACAGAGGAAAACACTGCAATTCTAGAAGGGCTCAAGCTCATTCAACACAAACTCATGGAAACCCTCAAGGGGAAAGGTCTGAGCGCAATGGAGAGTACAGTTGGAAGAGAATTTGACGTAGAAGAAATGGAGGCGATTACTCAAATTCCCGCTCCTAGCCCTGAGATGGCTGGTAAAATAATTGATGAAGTTGAAAAAGGATACAAAATTGGCGATAGAGTGATTCGTTATGCTAAAGTTGTAGTCGGTAAAGAAGCATAATATGGCGAAGCGCGATTATTACGATGTTCTAGGAGTCAATAAAAACTCTAGTCAAGATGAAATTAAAAAGGCGTACCGGAAAGTTGCGTTAAAGAATCATCCGGACCGAAATCCAGACGACAAAGAAGCAGAAGATAGATTCAAAGAGGCTGCTGAAGCCTATGACATATTGGGCAACGAGGAAAAACGTCGCAAGTACGACCAGTTTGGTCATCAAGCTTTTGGTGCTGGTGCAGGCGGAGGCGGATTCCACGGGAATATGAATGACATCTTTGATATGTTCGGAGACATCTTTGGCGGTGGTGGTGGCTTTGGCGGTTTTGGCGGTGGAGGCGCACGTCAGCGTCAAGCAAAAGGCTCCAACCTCCGAATAAAAGTGAAATTAACACTTGAGGAAATTGCAGATGGTGTCGAAAAGAAAATTAAGATACGTCGGGCGAAGGTTGCCGAAGGCGTAACCTTTAAAACATGTCCAACCTGCAACGGTGCAGGTCAAGTTCAACAAGTTACCAATACTATTCTAGGACAAATGCGAACCGCAGCTACATGTTCTACCTGTAATGGTGCTGGAAAAATTGTAGACCAAAAGCCCAGTGGAGTCGGTTCTGATGGACTAGAGCGCAAAGAAGAAGTTGTTGCAGTAAAAATTCCTGGTGGCGTTCAAGACGGCATGCAGTTGCGCGTAGGTAGTAAAGGGAACGAAGCATTGGGCGGTATACCGGGAGACCTCATAGTTTTAATAGAAGAAATACCTCACGATTCATTAACGAGAGACGGAGAAAATTTGCACTATGAATTATCCCTTAGTTTTCCAGATGCGGCATTGGGTACAAGCGTAGAAATTCCCACAGTAAGTGGATCGGTTAAAATCAATATTGACAAAGGAACACAGCCCGGTAAAATTCTTCGTTTAAAAAACAAAGGCTTGCCTAGTGTTCAAGGATACGGCCGAGGCGATCAATTGATACATATCAACGTCTGGGTACCTAAGAACCTCAGCAATGAAGAAAAGAAAACCTTAGAAGGTTTAAAAGAAAGTAAAAATTTTGAACCAAATCCTGGTAAATCAGATAAAGGATTTTTTGATCGGGTCAAAGAAATGTTCTCATAACTTTTGAATTTGCTAACTTCCAACTCCTGTCATTAAGACGGGAGTTTTATTTCCCAGTACAACCTAACTCATTCGGCAAAGTGGTCGAAACCTAAAACGTATGATAAGAGCAAAAGATGTCCGTAAGCAATACGGTGATAAAGTAGCACTAGCAAACATCAACTTAAATATTCCCTCAGGAAGTATTTATGGATTACTTGGTCCAAATGGAGCTGGCAAAACTTCCTTTATCAGAATAATGAATCAAATAACTGCTCCGGATAGCGGAGTAGTGTTATTTAACAACGAACCATTAAAGCCGGCAGATATAGGACGAATAGGTTATTTGCCTGAAGAGCGTGGTCTATATAAGAAAATGAAGGTTGGAGAGCAAGTTTTGTATTTGGCTAAGCTTAAAGGTCTAAATAGTTCAGAAGCTAAATCACGAGCCAAAGAATGGTTTGTTCGCCTTGAAATGGAAGATTTTTGGGAAAAGAAGGTGGAGGACTTGAGTAAAGGAATGGCTCAAAAGGTACAGTTTGTAACCACCGTTCTTCACAAGCCAGCCTTGTTGATATTTGACGAACCTTTTACCGGTTTTGATCCAATTAATACAAATTTGATTAAAAACGAAATTAAACGGTTAAATCAAGAAGGCGCTACTGTTATTTTTTCTACTCACCGTATGGAAAGTGTTGAAGAAATATGTGACCATATAGGTCTAATAAATAACGGAAAGGTTATGGCAGAAGGCCTATTATTGGATATTCGAAAGCATTACATGAACGGCACTTACGCCTTTACTACAAGAGAGGAACAAAACTTTTCAGGAATGGATGTTTTGCATAGAGACTTTCAACATATAGGACACACCGCAACAATTAAAAGCGAAGTTTATCCAAGTACATTGATTCAAAAATTAGCGAAAGAAAATCAGTTGCTTGGTTTTGAGGAAGTACTGCCGCGAGTTAGTGACATCTTCATTGATATAGTGAATAACGGACCTAAACCTATGAACTCATGAAAAGCCCCATTCTATTGATTATTCAGCGTGAATTCATAACACGGGTTCGCAAAAAAACATTCTTATTGATGACTTTATTAGCACCGCTGCTTCTAGCCGCGGTAATGATAGTTCCTGGATTACTCGCATCAATGCCAGAGGATGATAAGAGCATAGTTGTCTTAGATGAACCCTCTATTTTGGTTCCCGAAGAAGGTACTTCACAATTTTCATTGGAATACTTGAACCCAAATGAATTTGACTTGGAAACAGGGAAAACATTTTTAAGGGAATCGGATAAAGATGCCCTGTTATATATCCCTTCTGGGAATGGATGGGACCCAGATTTTATTAAGAACAATATTCTTCTTTTTGGAAAGGAAGATATAGGAATTGATTTGCAGCGATTTGTTGAGCGTCAGTTAGAAGAAAAAATAAATCAGCAAAAGCTCATTCGCCAAGGCGTAGACCCTGACGTAGTGGCCCAAACCAAGACTAAAGTGACTATTAAGAGCTTTACTATGGGAGAAGAAGGCAACGAGGAGACCAGTGCAACACCTTTAAAAATGGGACTTGGTTATATTGCTGGTATTCTCATTTACTTCTTCATATTTTTCTATGCAGTCCAAGTAATGCGCGGGGTAATAGAAGAAAAAACAAGCCGGATTGTAGAGGTCATTATCTCTAGTGTGCGACCAAGACAATTAATGATGGGTAAAATTCTTGGGATTGGATTAGTTGGCGTGGTACAATTTCTTATTTGGGTCATATTGTCGGGCACAATTTACGCCGTGGTCAGTACTTTTATCTATCCCGAGATTTTTGCGCAGCAAGTTCCAGCAGGACCAGGTTCACCGGATTTGAGTACAGTGGATCAAACAAACTTGTTCTCTATGCTCAATAGTATCAATTTCCCTGTGGTTCTAAGTGGATTTGTATTCTACTTCTTTGGAGGCTACTTCTTATACAGTGCTCTTTTTGCTGCACTAGGCTCAGCAATTGACCAAGAAGCAGACTCACAGCAATTTATGTTACCTGTCACCGCTCCAATGATTATTGCAATCACCACAGCAATGAATGTAATCCAAGATCCTAATGGACCCTTGGCATTCTGGATGAGTATGATTCCCTTGACCTCACCAATAAGTATGATGATTCGCCTACCTTTTGGTGTTCCTATGTGGCAAATAGCCTTAAGTGCTTTAATTTTAGTTGGAACATTTTTTGGCGTGGTGGCATTAGCAGGAAAAATCTATCGTGTTGGTATATTGATGTACGGAAAAAAAGTTACGTGGAAGGAATTATATAAATGGTTGAAGTATTAAATAATATCCAAGAATGGATTAAAGAATTCTTAAGTTTTGGAATTTGGTCTACCGACTTTTTCAGGCTCTCTGTTAAAGGCCTTTTACAAGTATTACTGCTTTTTGCAAGTGCACGCTATGGATTCTGGCTATTGAAAAAAATCTTCCTGCGAAGCAAAGCGGGAGAGCAATATGATGAAGGAAGACGCTACACTATTCTGCAGATTTCTAAATACATCATCTATACCGTAGTAATTGTAATTGCCTTAGAAACAATTGGCGTTAAGGTTACTGCGCTTTTAGCTGCTTCAACAGCGCTCTTTGTGGGTTTAGGCCTTGGTCTTCAGGATGCATTCAAAGACTTGAGCGCAGGAGTAATCATACTTATGGAGCGCACCTTAAGTGTAGGTGACATCATTCAATTAGAAAACCAAATTGGGAAAGTAGAAGCAGTTGGTCTAAGAACTACCACAGTCAGAACAAGGGATGATATTCTAATCATTGTACCCAATTCCAAATTGACAAATGAAACAGTCATTAATTTAACTCATAGTGAAGAAACAACTCGTTTTGCCGTTAATGTAAGTGTCGCTTTCGGGAGCGATACTACACAAGTGTCAGAGATCCTTTATAAAATTGCTTTAGAGCACCCCAAAGCGGATGATAAAGAGAAACCGCTAGTATTATTGAAAGACTTTGGTGATAGTGCCCTTGTATTCGAGCTTAATTTCTATACCCGCGATTTGTTTTTTGTAGAAAAAATAAAAAGCGATTTAAGATTTGAAATTGACCAACAATTTAGAGCGAACAAAATTATCATTCCTTTTCCTCAGCGTACAGTTTGGCGCGGACCAGACAGAATTACCCAATTTGGCGACGGAATTGTGGGAGCCGGAGAAATTCACCCTAATACTGACGAAGAGAACGGTGCTGTATAACGTATAAAGTATGAGCAGAATATTACTAATAGAAGATGAAGTTGCTATTCGTCGAGTCCTCAAAAAGATCTTACTTGAAGAAGATCCTAATAATGATATCCACGAAGCGGAAGACGGTAAATCAGCTGTTGAATTATTTGGTGAAGGGAATTGGGATCTAGTTTTCTGTGACATAAAAATGCCGCATAAAGACGGTGTTGAAGTTCTTGAACACATGATGTCTATCAATGCAGATGTTCCTGTAATTATGATATCTGGTCACGGCGATATCAATACAGCTGTGGATTGTCTAAAAAAAGGTGCATACGATTATCTGCCAAAACCTCCAGATCTCAATCGACTATTGAGTACGGTGCGTAATGCGCTGACTCAAAAAGAATTGGTAACGGAAGTGAAAACGCTAAAAAAGCGCGTGAGCAAAAAGTACAAGATGATTGGGGAAAGTGATGGAATGAATGAGCTTAGAGATATTATTTCCAAGGTTGCTCCTTCTGAAGCACGTGTCCTTATTACTGGACCCAATGGCTCTGGTAAAGAATTAGTGGCGCACCAGATTCATGAGCAAAGCGAAAGAAGAAAGAACCCGATGATTGAAGTTAATTGTGCAGCAATACCTGCAGAATTAATTGAAAGCGAACTTTTTGGACATAAAAAAGGTGCATTCACAGGCGCCCAAAAAGACCGTAAAGGGAAATTTGAATTGGCTCATGGAGGAACTTTATTCCTTGACGAAATAGGCGACATGAGTCTTGGAGCACAAGCAAAAGTGCTGCGTGCCTTACAAGAACACAAAATCACACCGGTTGGAGGTGACAAGAGTATTAAGGTTGATGTGCGTGTTTTGGCCGCAACCAATAAGAACCTTAGAAAGATGATTGAAGAAGGTAAATTTAGAGAGGACCTCTTCCACCGTCTAGGCGTCATTATTATGAAAGTTCCAGGTTTAAATGAGCGCAGAGGTGACGTTCCGTTGCTCGCAGACCACTTCTTAAAATCAATCGCTGAGGAATATGGCGTAAGTCCAAAAGAAATTGATGACGATGCGATAAGTGTATTACAAGATTACGATTGGACAGGAAATATCCGGGAATTTCGAAATGTAATGGAACGCTTGCATATTCTGAGCGGAAATCCAATAAGTAAATCTTGCGTAGACAAGTTCGCGAGGAAATAAGCGTACTTTTGCGCAAAATCATAATCAAATGAGTTTTCCCAAATTCTTAGTCGCAGATAATACAGATAGTCCTGATGCGATCTTCATCGTGCATACTGAATTCCCCGCGTTTATTCTCAATTTAGAAAATGACGAAGTAAAATGGCTAGATGATATTAGCGACGAGAGTGAAGGCGATCTCACTAAAACATTAGAGAGCCTTATTACTGAGGCTGAAAACTTCTACCAACGCGAAGTAGATCGCTATAATCTTTGATGTTCTTCCGCTGGAGTACATACAGTGAACAATATAAAATCAGTCTTAACCTAGCGTACCCAGTAATTATTGGTCAATTAGGTCAAATTCTGGTGAGCGTGGCTGATTCTATCATGGTAGGTAAGTTTTTGGGTACTATCCCACTAGCTGCCATAAGTCTTGCAGCGTCTATACTTATAATTCCCATTGTGTTTGCTATCGGTGTTGCATATGGTCTAACACCGCTTGTTGCTGGTGCAGATGGTGAAGATGACGCAGCGGCAGCTACCAAGTACTTCAAAAACGGACTGCTTCTGAACAGCATTATGGGATTGATGATTTTTGGATTAGTCATGATTTTTGCCCAAGGTGCTTATTTGCTGGGTCAAGATAAAAGGGTGGTTGAAGCGGCACTACCTTATATCTATATCGTAGGATTCTCTATTCTACCGATGATGAGTTTTTTTGCATTTAAACAATTTGCGGAAGGTTTAAGCGATACAAAAGCTGCCATGCGAGTAAGTCTAGCTGCAAACCTTTTGAACGTAATTTTGAATTATCCATTGATTACCGGCTGGGGGCCATTCCCTGAACTCGGGTTAATTGGCGCGGGTGTGAGTACATTAATTACCCGATTCATTATGCTTGGAGGTATGGCTATTTACATTAGAAAGAAAGTGAAATTCGCATTGTATTGGTCCTATTGGCGCCGTTCTAAGGTTAATGGTACAACCATAAGGGAAATACTGAACATTGGCGTTCCAAGCGGTCTGCAATACGTTTTTGAGGCTGGCGCTTTCGGAATGAGCGGAGTGATAGTTGGAATGATTGGTCCCGTTCAACAAGCTGCACATCAAATAGCATTAAATATTGCATCTGTAAGCTATATGATGGTTAGCGGATTAGGTGCTGCTGCTGCAATCCGAATAGGAAACCAATTGGGTCGAAAAGATTATCCATTGCTCAGGTTAGCCGGACAAAGCCTCTTTCATTTGACTTTCTTTTTCATGCTCATTACAATGACGATTCTAATTGTATTTCGCAATTTCCTTCCTGAATTTTATAGTATGGATTCTGAGGTACTCGAGTATACCACTGTTTTAATGGTAGCTGCAGGAATCTTTCAACTTCCAGATGGAATACAAGCAACAGCCTTAGGAGCGCTCAGAGGGATAAAAGATGTTAATATCCCAACAATTATATGTTTTATAGCCTATTGGATAATCGCATTACCAATCTGCTATTATCTAGGAGTGACTCGGGAATTTGGTCCAATAGGTGTATGGGTAGGGCTTACTGTTGGTTTGACTGTTGCTTCAATCGCTTTATATAGGCGGTTTCGTCATAAAACACTCAAAATGAATTAACTGGCAATTCCAGCTCGCCTTAATAACGCTTCTACTCTTGGGTTTCGATTCCTAAATTTCTTATAGAGTTCATCAGGAGCCTCTGTTCCTCCACGAGACAAAATCTCACCAAAACGTGCAGCGATATCTTTATTGAAAATCCCATTCTTTTTGAAAAGCTCGAACGCATCTGCATCTAGAACCTCAGCCCATTTGTAACTGTAATATCCCGCACTATAGCCTCCTTGGAAAATATGACTGAAAGCTGTAGATGATATGGAGCCTTCAACAGGTAAAAATAATTGCGTCTCAGCGGTAGCAGCTCTTTCGAATTCTGTAATTGAACTTTTCAAAGGTCGCTTTAAATTGTGATAAGCCATGTCCAAATAACCAAAATTCAATTGGCGAAGCGTCATATAACCTTCCATAAACTGTTGACTTTCAACAATTCTTTCAACGTAGGTTTTGGGTAAGACTTCACCGGTTTCATAATGTTTAGCAAAAAGCGCTAGAGCCTCAGGTTCGTAACACCAATTCTCTAAAATTTGAGAAGGTAGTTCTACAAAATCCCAATAAACATTAGTACCAGTTAACGACGGATAAGTCCCACGAGCCATCATACCGTGGAGAGCATGTCCAAACTCGTGAAATAACGTAGTCACTTCGTTAAAAGTGAGCAAAGAAGGTTTATCTACCGTAGGTTTTGTGAAATTACATACGATACTTATATGGGGTCTTACCTCTTTACCTTCTAGTACATACATACTGCGGTAAGTAGTCATCCAAGCACCAGCTCTTTTGCCTTCTCTTGGAAAAAAGTCCGTATACAATAAACTTAAAAAATCACCATTTGACTCATACACTTCGTACACATCAACCTCAGGATGATATGTAGCAATCTCATCATTCTTTTTAAAACTTAGCCCATAAAGTTTCCGACTAATCTCAAAAACCCCATCGAGCACATTTTCAAGCATGAAATAGGGCTTCAAGAGCGTATCATCTAATTCAAGTTTTGCTTTCTTTAACTTCTCTGACCAATAGCTAAAATCCCAAGCCATTACTTCACCTTGATGACCATGTTCTGCAGCAAAGTTTTGAACTTCCTTTAGATCTTTTACTGCTGCAGGTTTTGCAAGTTCTTTCAGGTCGTTCAAAAACGACACTACGGTTTCAGGGGTCTTAGCCATTCTCTTTTGCAGGGTTAATTCTGCGTGAGAACTAAACCCAAGAAGCTGTGCCTTATTAAGACGTGTATTTACAAGCTCTTTAATATTCTCCTCATTATTGAAAGCATTGCCCTTTGCGGCTCTTGTGCTATAGGCTCGATAAAAATATTCGCGAAAACTAGAAGAATTGGAATATTTCATAATACTCATATAAGTGGGCATATCTAAACCAAAAACATAGCCCTCTTTGTTGCGCTCTTTTGCTAAAGATTTTGCAGCGTCAACAGTGCCTTCTGGAAGGCCATCTAATTCTTCTACTTGTGTAGTATGGTACTCAAAATTTTGAGTTTCTTTGAGTACATTCTCGCCGAAGGAAAGAGAAAGTTTACTCAATTTTTCGCTGTATGCCTTCAATTGCTCCCTCTGTTCGCCTTTTAGAAGAGCACCATTCCTTACAAATCCCTCATAGGTTTCTTTCAACAATCTATGGTCTTCTGTGCTCAACACAAAATCCTGTCTTTTATGCCAAACTTCTTTAATGCGTTCAAATAGCTTTTGATTCAAAAGTGTTTCATTATGAAACAAGGATAGCTTTGGACTTAACTCACGCGCTATCTCTTGGATATGTTCATTGGTTTCCGCGCTATTCAAATTGAAAAAACATCCGCTCACGATATTCAACTCTTTCGTTGAAAACTCTAATTCTACCACGGTGTTTTTAAAAGACGGTAATTCACTGTTTAAACAAATTGCATCAATTCTCTTTCTGCTTACATCCATCCAATGCAGTACAGCAGGCATAAAATGCTCTGGTTCAATCTTGTTAAAATCTAAACTTTCAAACGGGGTTTTCCCAAACTCTATCAATGGATTCATTCGTACCGAATAATTTATACGAAGATACGCAGGACAAACATTTACTACCTTTGATTTATGGCAAAAGTGAAGGTGAATTGGACAATAAATGGGATGACCTGTTCTGGATGCGCACAGAGTGCTGCATCCATTGCTCAGGGCAGTCCTGGGCTTGATGAGGTTGTCATTCGCTACGCGAGTCAAACCTTCAAGGGCACTATTGATCAAGATGTGTTCAACCTTCAACTTTTAGTAGATAAATTAGCGCAAGCAGGCTATACGCTTAAACCCGAAAAAGAAACCGTTGAAGACCGATTTACTCGCGAACGAAAAGCTTTAAAAAGTCAACGTACTGAACTTCTTTTTACACCTCTTTTTGCGCTGCCCTTGCTTTATTTGGGAATGACGCACAAAACAGCATTTCCCTATCTGCTCATCCAAGGTGTTCTAGCCCTCATTTTAAGCGGGTATTTTGGACGGAATATCCATAGAAAAGCATTTTCACTGATTAAAATAGGACGTTTTAATATGGATACTCTGATCAGCTTGGGAAGTATTGCCGCCTATAGCTATTCCGTAAATAACGTCATTCTTGGACAACATGAAATCTATTTTGAAAGCGCAGGTCTAATTATCGCTTTTATTCTAATCGGTAAATATTTTGAGCAAAGGGGCAAATTACAGAACGCCAAAGCCGTAGAGAGTCTTTTTGATTTGCAACCTAAACAAGCCACAAGAATGATTGACGGTTCAGCTTACACGGTTGACGTTGCCGACCTTGAGATAGATGAAATTGTTTTGGTTAAACCTGGCGAACGCATTCCGGTAGACGGCATTGTGGTTGAAGGCGTATCCATTGTAAATGAAAGTTCGTTTACGGGCGAATCGACTACAGTTACCAAGAGCAAAGGTTCTCAGGTATGGGCGGGAACGAATAATGGAGCGGGCAGCCTAACCATCAACGTAGTTGGTACCGGAAAATCTTCAGCACTTGGGGGCATCATTCAGGCGGTACTTGAAACGCAAGAACAAGAGACCGATTCTGAACATCTTACCGATCGTATTTCTAAGATATTTGTACCCTCTATTCTTGTGTTAAGCCTATTTACCGGTGTTTTATGGGCCATCGCAGGTGAACCTATGTCTTTTATTTTTGCCATAAATGTCTTAGTCATAGCTTGTCCTTGTGCACTTGGCTTAGCTACTCCTTTGGCAATAGTTGCATCAACCGTAAAAGCGGCCAAAAACGGAATACTCATTAGAAATGCCAACGCCCTAGAAAAAGCACATTCCATTAAGCATATTCTCTGGGATAAGACCGGCACCTTAACTGAAGGCCAACCTGCTGTAACAAAAATTAACGGGGAAATTAACACGTATAAAAATGCGCTTATTGCCCTTAATCAAAACGGCTCTCACCCATTGAATGAGGGGATGCGACAACATTTTGGATTTCAAGGTGGATTACCGAAAGTACGCAGATTTAAAGCTATTCCGGGAAAAGGAATTCAAGGTAAAATTGATGGAGAAATGTTCCATCTTGGTTCGCCAACTTGGTTCAATGAAATAACAGGAAACATTGTTCAAACAGGAAAGACTACGTCCATCCTATTCAAAGAAGACAAAGCTCTAATTACTGTCTTATTTGAAGATGCCCTCGCAAAAGGCGCTATAGATATAATTCAACACACCAATACAATGGGAATTTCCAACACCATGCTTTCTGGAGACAAACAAATAGTTGTTGAGAAGCTTGCCGAGCGTTTAGGAATTCGTAATTACTTTGGTGACATGCTCCCTCTTGATAAAGTTGAAAGGGTAAAAGAATATAAGGAACAGGGTACGGTGCTCATGGTGGGAGATGGCATTAACGATACAGCAGCACTGAGCAGTGCTGATATAGGGCTTAGTTTTGCTTCTGCAACAGCGGCGGCACAGCAAAATGCAGATGTAGTTATAATGCGAGACGGCGTCTTGGGATTAAAAAAGATTTTCCAGCTTGCTCACGAATTTAAAACCACATTAAGAGGTAACCTCATTTGGGCTTTCGGCTACAATGTGATCGCAATCCCAATTGCAGCCGGTCTACTCTATCCTAGCCTTGGAATAAAATTATCCCCGATGGTAGCAAGCATTGCTATGAGCATGAGTAGTATTGGGGTAGTTCTGAATAGTTTAAAGATGCATTTAAAACCATTGAATAAATGACCATTGATACAAAAGTGAATTGCAACAACTGTATATCCAAAATACAGCATGAATTAAACCAATTGCTTGGTGAAGGCAAATGGAACGTAAATATCAACTTACCGAATAAGCCATTGACATTTTCTGACAATGCAGACGTTGAAGAAGTGTTGGACCTTCTGGAGGAATTCAATATGAACGCCTAAATGAAGATTGCATTAATTTCTCGATCTACGCTTTACACACAACCCGGAGGGGACACCGTTCAGGTTGAGTCTACAGCTGCAGGGCTAAAGAATCTAGGACATAAAATCGTAATTGTTCTGGCAGGTCAGAAATTACCGGAAGACATAGAATTAGTTCATGGTTTTAATTTAGGAAGGCCTGACGATTTACTGCCGTATTTCAAAAATTTCAATGGAAAAAAAGTGCTCAGCACACTCTTTGTAGACTATTCACTTGCTGATAAGAATCGATTCCCTAGGCTCTCGAGAATATTGGGCACACATGGAATGGAATGGTTCAAAACCATAACGAGGGGGATAAACAACAGCGACAATTTTCCAAGTCTTTCTTTTCTATTCCAGGGGCAGAAAAAAAGTATGCTGCAGTTACTCTCCAAGGCTGATCTAGTTATTACCACTACCCTGAGTGAATTTGAACGGATTCAGCGATGGAGTTCCATATTAGGGAAGTCACTTAAAGAAA
This sequence comes from Cryomorphaceae bacterium, assembly GCA_038139395.1. GTDB lineage: Bacteria > Bacteroidota > Bacteroidia > Flavobacteriales > Schleiferiaceae > UBA10364. The sequence continues at coordinate 55,145 of JAYOSU010000002.1, read as the reverse complement.
AACACCGGGTTATTCCACTCGGGATTTCCAACGAATTTATTAATACCCCGAAAAACAATAAAGAGAGAAACGGTCTTTTAATGGTTGGAAGGTTGGAATTGATAAAAAACCAGCACACGGTTATTCAATGGGCTAATCAATACGGCTGGCCATTAACTGTGGTGGGCGATTCAAATAAAAATCAACAGGGTTATGCTAAATATTGCAAATCTATTGCAGGTCCAACAGTTACTTTTTTGGCACACCAAGACAAAGAGAAGGTCGTGAAATTAATGGATGAACATCGTTGCTTAGTAATCCCCTCGCTTTTTGAAACATACTCATTAGTAGGGTGGGAAGCTGCTGCTAGAGGCTTGTCTGTGGTGGCAAACAACTCTGCGGATATGAGCGAATCATTGGCATCAATAGCTAACTTAGTTCATATTGAAAATGAGTCCGATTTTATTACGGCCGTTGTGTCAGGTTTGAAAGGACAAAAAAAATCCCAAGTACAATTTGAACATTATACTTGGGACCATATTTCTAAAAAAATTGATGCAGCTTATCGCTGATTTTCCATTTCTTTTTCAAAGGTCTCTTTGAATTTTTCGTAGTTGTAATCAACCATTATTTTATCATTCTTAGAGAGCGACTTGTAGTAGTTCTTTACAATTTTCTCACCATCCAATTCAAGAGCAATGTAATACTTAAATTTATCTGACTTATCAACTTCCATTAGGCGATCACAGACTGTAACGGCGCCGCTTAATTCTTGATTGATTACCGTTCTGCCGTTCTCTTCAAAACGCTCAAGCACTTCCTCAACATTATTCACCTCCATGCTTTTCACATAGTTGTCGCCAACAACTTTCATTGTGGTGCTTATCATACCAGCCAACTCAGACCTTGCGTTGCTTATAGCTTTCTTTTTCGCAACCATAGCATCTGCGCTTTCGCCATAGCTATATACGCGGAAGGTTTTGCGGTCGCTTTTAAATTCAGAACACGGTAAAATCAGTTCAGTTTCACCCTTTGGCGCTTTAGTCTTTGGTCCACAACTAGACAACATCATACTGGCTGCAGCAAAGGCCATAAATACTAATCTTGTTTTCATAACAATGGTTTTTTATTGGAGTTAGGAAGGTACGGAACCTCTTATAACTTATTCCAAAGGCCGTGCCAAAATTTTACCACTTCCCTTTATCTACTAATTTTTGACGCTCTTCCTCAAAGAAGGAAATACACGTATCAACCTGCTTGTCAATGCTTTTGATGCGGTGTACCTTATGACAAATGGTTCGTTTTCTGCCGTCTGATAGTTGATTCCAAACACGTTGTATAATTTCCTCTTGACTTAACAGAGCTTCCACAACCTTAGGAATTTCGACCCCTAAAGGATTGGGGTCTAAATAGACAATTACAGCAATGGCTTGACCCATTTCATAAGTCAGTCCATTCAGTTTATTCTTGCCAATCATTGAGAAATACTTACCTCCACCAAAACTCTGGATTCCAGCTTGGATTTGTAATGCCCCGCCATCAATATCTAGTATAATCCGTGTTCTTGACTTTTTTGGAAAGGTATCGACTACTTTTTTCTCAAATACCACGCATCTATAATTCCCTCTCAAAGGATCCAACATCTCAAGGAAAGTATCAAATCGATAAAGTTCTTGCATCACCATGGAGAAGTAAAAGCGGTATCTTCCAAGAACGTGTTGTCGCTGAAAGTCTTCATAAAGTCAATCAATCCTTGCTTTTCTGCAATTGACCAATTCCTACCCACTCCTGCGGCTTTCATATTTGGATCAATCGTGGGAGACGGATGCCCACCGGTATTATAAAAATCTACTACTTGAGCAAGCGTTTGAAAGCGACCGTCGTGCATGTAAGGAAAAGAATATTCAACATTGCGTAATGATGGAATCTTAAATTTACCCCTATCAGCCGGGTTTCCCGTCACACCTTCTCTACCCTCTCCCACCAAATAAACGCTATCTAGTCCATTATTAGAAAATTGTAACAAACCAAAAGCGCCCATTTGATACCCTGAACTAGCCGCGCCATGGCAATGAAAACAATCACCTTGCTCGTTATTGAAAATATCAAAGCCTAACTGCTCACTTGGAGACAAAGTATAACTCCCCACTGTGTACTGATCAAACTTTGAATTTCCACTAATCATGGTCCTTATAAATTGGGCGAGCGCATTGGCTATTCCATCCTCTGTAACTTCATCTTTGCCATATGCCCTTTCAAAGAGTTCAAGATATTTAGCGTCCTGCTCCAACTTTTCAATTACATCAACAAAAGTTGTATGCATCTCAATTGGATTTAGAATGGGGTCTTTCACTTGTTCTTCCAACGATTCTACTCGACCGTTCCAGAAGAAGAATTGCTGCCAGGCTAAATTTGAAAGTATCATTGCATTTACATTGCCCTCTGCGCCATCAATCCCGGTGCTAAAACTGAACGGCTCAGCAAAATTACTTTCTTGTAAATGACAACTATTACAACTTTGAGTATTGTCACCAGAAAGACGCTCATCAAAAAATAAATGTCTGCCCAATCTAACCCCTTCAACAGTCAATTCATTAGTAGGCGGAAGATTAGGTGCTGGGAAATGTGACGGATATTGCAGCGTGTAAGGAGTTGTTTGGTGCTTAGGTCTAAACAGATTACAACTCTGAATAATCAAAGTGGCTATACAAAATATGATGAGGTTATTCTTCACTGTCTTTTTGCCAATTACTTGTAGTCGTGTAATTCTCAAATTTACGAATTACCGATGCCATATCTTCTGGTATAACCGTTTCAAATACCATGGGTTCACCAGAAGCAGGATGAATGAAGCCTAGCTTCTTAGCATGCAGGGCATGTCTAGGGCAAGCTTTAAAGCAGTTGGTGATAAATTGCTTGTACTTTGAAAATGCGGTGCCTTTTAAAATCTTATCCCCACCGTAGCGTTCATCATTAAAAAGTGGATGTCCAATGTAACGCAGATGCGCCCTTATTTGGTGCGTGCGTCCAGTTTCCAGTTTACAACTAATTAATGTAACGTAACCAAACCTCTGTAAAACCTTATAATGCGTAACCGCATGTTTTCCCTCAGATCCATCTGGAAAAACTGCCATTTGTAGTCGATCCTTAAGGCTTCTTCCTATGTGACCTTCAATAGTTCCCTCTTCTTCTTTAACATTTCCCCAAACCAATGCTACGTATTCTCTAGAGGTTGTTCGATCAAAAAATTGCTTTGCCAAATGCGCCATACCAATCTCTGAGGCCGCTGCCACCATTACGCCAGAGGTATTTTTATCCAGCCTATGCACTAATCCCGGACGCTCTTCCCCTTGCTTGCCAATGGGTAAGTTTTCAGATAAATAAGCCAATCCATGTACGAGCGTACCTTCAAAGTTTCCATGACCTGGGTGACATACAAGGCCAGGAGGCTTGTTTATGACTATCACATGTTCATCCCTGTAAAGAATATTCAAGTCTAGTTCCTGCGGAACAATCGTAGAATCCCTTGGCGGTTCATTAAGCACAACCTCAACAGTGTCGCCAGGTTTTACCTTGAAATTACTCTTTACAGCCTTTTTGTTGACATGAATAGCACCGGCTTCTGCTGCTTTTTGAATACGCGTACGGCTGGTATCATGCAAAAAATTGGATAGGAATTTATCTACCCTGAGTGCTCCTTGTCCTGAATCTGCTACAAAATGGTGATGGATATACAGTTCGTCTTGTTCTTCTTGGTCGCTCATAATACCGTTTTTAAAGCTTCATCCATTTGAACACCGACGTCTCATTTGAAGTCTTTAAAATAATGATGTACATACCGGCTTTAAGGCCATGTAATTCTAATGAAGTAATTTCTTCAACAACGCCATTACTAATTACAACTCCAGCTAAATCCGTGATGGTATATTCAGCGGCAGGCCCGGTTATTCTTAATGAACCCAAAGATGGATTTGGAAACACCTTGTATGAGGGAGATTTTTCCATTAAAGACATATCAGCAGACGAATAATTAAAATAAGGACGCATCATGATTACTCCTGACTCTAAACTTTCATACCAATTAAAGCCATCACCGTAGAATCTTGGCAAATTTGCAGGCAAATCACGCGAGACATCTAAACCCAAATACATGGGATCTGTAGACGTACATACATACCCTATCCATACGTCTGAAAAGGCGTTCAAGCTGATGGAAGAATCTAATTCGTATGGCATCCAGTCGCCTCTATTATACCCTTTATTTGGTTTGTATAGAGTATCCGAAATATAAAGGAGACTCCCAGGTTCGTTCAGACTATCTGACGGTGCCCAAATCGCTATTCGAAAGGTGCTCACATAGTCTAAACCTGCATCTACAAAATTGAAACGCACACCTTTGAGACTGTCATTTGAACCCAATCCAACTACTTTAAATTTCTGAGCAACTCGACCACCAACGACATTTTGTAC
>JAYOSU010000002.1:2601-50596 GCA_038139395.1 Cryomorphaceae bacterium | reverse complement strand
AAGGCAGAAGAAGGTCGATCTGACGCGTAAGAGAAATCATCTGTAAAAGGCGGGCTAATGGTATCCGCACTTTCAATTTCCAATGATAGCCTAGGTGCACTAGCAAGCACCGCACTCGATTCAAGAACCTGACCAACGGATGTAAAAGAACAAACTAATAGAAAAATAAAAGTACCAAGCTTAGACATCTGCATTAAGGAAATCAATTAATCTATTATTAAGAATGTAGAATCCGGGACTAGCCATAAATCCACAACACTGCCCGCTTTAACCTCTTTATCTATTTCAAATTCTGGAAATGTTTTCATCACTAATGCCGCTAAGGTATCCTCTAAAAAGCCCTCGTAAATGATACCGCCTGCATTCAAACTTAGCGCATTTAAAACCTCCAACGCTTCGCTGAATGTCATTCCAACCAAGTTAGGCATGAAGACATTACCACCGTCTAATCCGGCGCTAACGTAAAAGGTAAATCTGCTGCCTGTTTTATAAAGTTTTTGTTCTTTCGCTATACTGTCATTTTCATCAACAACTTTAATTACCAGGTCGTGACTTAAATCAGGTACTGCAATAATGCTGTCAATTAAGAATCCCTTGGTTTTAAACTTTGCGCTTACATAGCTGATTAATTGATCTTTGTAATTGGGCAAAGGATATTTAGGAAGTCGAGAAGGATTTGTTGATAGTAAGATTTTTCTACCCAATTTCACCTTAGCATATTCTCTTGGATAGGTTTCAATAATTGAACCCTCCGGAACTTGTGACACATAATGAGTACTATCAATAACTTCATATGCGAGGCCCAATGAATCTAACTGAACCATTGCCTGATTCAGTTGCATTAATTTCAGGTTGGGAACTTCAACACTACTTCCATGCAAAGTAGCTTTGTTTAGCCACCATAAACTGAAATATATACAGATAGCAATAATAGCTGCAGACGCCATAGCCGTCTTTATAAAGTTGAAAGAAAACAGAAATCTTAACCAATGTTTCATAGTGTAAAGATACTTTAATAGTATCCTCTATTCATTAGGGTTGCACTACATTTACAATAATGGAAAACGAACAAAAAGTTATTGGCGTATTAGCCGGGGGATATTCTTCCGAAAGAGATATCAGTTTAGCTTCCGGAAAAACCGCTCTTCAAGCATTTGAAGAAGCAGGTTATCAGGTTCTTTTTGTGGAATTAGACCGTGAAGGATTTAAAGTAAATGGCCAGCTTGTTAAGATTTCTGATTTGGGCCTATCCTATGTATTCAACGCTATTCATGGAGCACCAGGAGAAGACGGTCATATCTCCGGAATGTTAAAAGTAATGGGGATTCCCCATAGCACTTGTGATACCTTTCAGAGTTCGTTAACTTTTTCCAAATACCAATGCAACACCTTGTTAAAGCACTATGGTATAGAAGTTCCAAAGAGTTCGAGTTTCCTCAGTGCGCCTTCGGCAGTCATTTTTAAACATTGGAACTTCCCCCTTTTTGTAAAACCTAACAGGTCGGGTTCTAGTTTTGGGGTAAGTAGAATCGAATCTATAGAAGATTTTTACGAGGCTTTTAGCGCAGCGCAGCAAGAAGGTAATGAAGTAATTGTTGAAGAAGGAATCAATGGAATTGAGGTAGGCTGTGGCGTCTTTCAATCCTTTTTTGATTTTGAAGATTCCATGACATTGCCGTCACCAAAGACGCAAGCGATTGCGATTACTGAGATTGTACCAACGGACAGCTCATTCTTTGATTATGAAGCTAAATACAACGGTAAAAGTCAAGAAATTACACCTGCCAGAATTAATACCGAACTCTCGCAAAAAATAGAAGATATATCTATTCGTGTATATGACTTACTCCAATTAAAGGGTATTGTACGAATGGATTTTATCATTGATCGTCACAACAGGCCAGTATTAATAGAAGTCAATAGTATACCCGGGTTGAGTCCTGCTTCCATCATCCCGCAACAAGTCAAGCATAGAGGCTGGAAACTAAGTAATGTTCTTTCCACTCTAGCAGAGGAACATATTGCTTAACTTTAAACGCATGAGTAAACGAATAGCCTTATTTCCAGGTTCTTTTGACCCTATTACTTTGGGACACCTAGATATTATTGAAAGAGCCCTTCCATTATTTGATGAAATTCAGATTGCGGTTGGCAAGAATACAGAAAAGAAATACTTATTCAGTCTTGAGCAGAGGGTCGCATGGATAGAAAAAACATTCGCACATGAACCTAAGGTTAGAGTCATTACCTATGAAGGTTTAACTGTAGATTTCGCTCAAAAGCAAGGGGTTAATTTTCTTTTACGCGGATTGCGTAATCCAGCAGATTTTGAATTCGAAAAAGCAATCGCTCAAGCGAATAGGGAAATGGTGCCTCAATTGGAAACCGTATTTTTGCTCACGAGTGCGCGTTATGCATACATTAGTTCAAGCATCGTGAGAGACGTATACATTCACGGTGGTGATTTTAGGCGTTTTGTTCCCTCTTCCGTGAAGCCCTAGGCCTCTTTAATAAACTGTTCAAAAACTGATTCAAGACTATTATAAGAAGGCAACTTAGCCATCTTCTTTCGTAACTTTTTGGGTGATGCCCAATAAACATCTGATATACCCTCCTCTTTTTGTGGCTTTAATTTTTTGTCAAAGTCAGTGTACATGGGAAACCAAAATGTATTTTTTATCGCAAAGCCACCCTTGATGGTGTAACAATGTGCCGTTTTCACTGCAGGGCCAGTAATGCGAAGCTGACTTACTTTACATTCTTCTTCCACTTCACGTATTGCACAAGCATCAATGGATTCGTGAAATTCCAGCTTGCCTTTTGGCATATCTAACTTACCGTTTCGTTCAATGATCAAAAGCTTTCCCTTTGCATTATACACCCACCCGCCTGCAGCTATAATGTGTCTATGAATACTTAAAAAAAGTATCCAAAAAGTATGGTTTGAACCTATTTCTAGGTGAATAATAAGTCTACCTGAATGAAGGTCTTTCAAAAATGATTTAACCTTCTTTTTAGTAAGCAATTTGTTAACAATTTCCGGAGCTTCACTACCCGGCACGGGGGTTAATGTGGAGCTTTTTATGAAAACTTTAGTGTAATTTTGCAGCATGGTACAGAACAAAAATGCAGCCTTAAAGACCGCTGAAAGTCTATTACAAATTAAAGCGATTAAATTACAACCTGAAAATCCATTTACTTGGGCAAGTGGGTGGAAAAGTCCTATTTATTGTGATAATCGCTTAACTCTTAGTCATCCAGAGATAAGATCCTACTTGAAAACTCAATTTTCACAGCAGATAGAGGGGATATATGGAAAGCCTGACTACATAGCCGGAGTAGCTACTGGTGCCATAGCAATAGGCGCTTTAGTCGCTGATTACATGGGGATACCTTTTATATATGTAAGAGACAAGGCAAAAGGTCATGGACGTAAAAACCAGGTTGAAGGGTATTTTAAACCCGGTTCCAATGTGGTGGTGATTGAAGACTTAATTTCTACCGGAGGCTCTTCATTGAAAGCTGTAAGTGCATTGAAGGAAGCTGGTGCGGATGTTTTAGGTATGATGGCAATTTTTACCTATGATTTTCCCTTGGCTCTAAAAAACTTTGAAGAAGCCAATATTCAACTGCATACACTAAGTGATTATCATCACCTGTTGGAACAGGCGGTGCAGAGTGGGTCTATTTCTCTTTCAGAAAAGCAGCTCTTGAGTGAGTGGCGCACGGACCCTTCCGTTTGGGGAAGGTAATTCACCTAGGATTTTGAAGGTAACCATCGAATATCATCAAGGTTACATAAAAGAGTTTCATTTTCTATCGTTTTCAAAATAAGTCTTCCCTGCTGATCCACACCAACAACCTGCGCCTTGATAACATCTCCTGAAGACATAGAATACGAGCGATAGGTTTCTTTACCCCACAGAAGTTTGCTGTATCGTCTATGTAAACTTGAAGGATTTAGTATTGAATCCAAACTCACAGAGATTGCCTTTAAAATTGACTCAACACATTCTTCCGCAGAAAGATCGGCTCCAACCTCTTCTAAAGAAATCGCGCGAGCAAGCTGCTGCCGCGACTTTTTAACGTTTAACCCTAGTCCAATTATTGAAGAGGATATCCGACTTCCTTCCCATCTATTCTCAATAAGTAATCCTCCAAGCTTTTTTGAACCAACCATAAGGTCGTTGGGCCATTTGTATTTTACCTGTTTGGGAAGAATGGTTGCCAACACGTGACAAATCCATTTATTCACCAAAAAACTTTCACTTATCCTAAAAGGCCAAACCACGTAAATGGATAAAAGCGCAGAATCTCCGGGGCTATCATGCCAAACTGACACACCTCTTCCACGTCCCTCGGTTTGAGTTTTAGCCACAACTGCTGTCAAACTTGGGGTTGATTCATCTTTGGCCAAAATTTTCTTCAATTCGGACTGGGTAGAATTCAGACTGTTATGGCGGATTATAAAGTACCTTTGTGACATAATGCCTAATTGCCTTGGACATTACGAATATGGCACATGTTTTGGTATTTTTCAGTCATAAAAAAACTTTAATGCAACAACAACCTCAAGCATCCTCCGAACTACTTCAAAATTTCGTTGTTGAAGGACTGCAAGACGTCAAGGGAGAAAACATAACCATTCTTGATTTAAGAGAAATCGATAATGCTGTGACAGATTTCTTCATCATTTCAGAGGGAAGTTCTAATACGCAGGTAAATGCACTTTCTGATAGCGTTCACAAAAGTGTCCGTGAAAATTTGGGCGATAAACCTTGGCATGTTGAGGGAAAAGAAAATGCAGAGTGGGTACTCATGGATTATGTGAACGTAGTCGTTCATATCTTCCAAAAGGGTACACGGGAATTTTATGACCTTGAAAGTTTATGGGGAGACGCCCCATCGAAAACACTAGAAAACCTATAACAGTCTTATGTCTGAAAAAGGAAATCAAAATCAAATTGATAAACTGAAAAAACAGTTTGCCAGTAACAATAAGGGAAACAAACCAAGCGGGCCTAAGAAAACTAAATTTAACTTTTATTGGGTCTACGCAATAGTATTTGCGCTTTTCATAGGAATGCAAGTGTTCAGCGCCATGAGTTTCCGTGCCAAAAAGTCAAATTTCCAGGACTTTGAACAAAGCCTAGAGCTTGGTGATGTTGAACGGGTAAACATTGTCAACGAAAAAACAATTCAAGTCTACATTAGAGAGGAGAGTTTGGCAGATAGCGAACGATACGAGGAAGTTCGCAATAGCAATCTAAGTAAAGAAATTAATCCTGGCCCTCATTACGTATTTGAAATGCCTGCATCAGCGTTTGAGGATAGACTAAAGGATTATTATGATGATCGCTCACAGGAGGATCAAATTGCGGTCAATTATGAAACCCGAGAAAACTTCTTAGGAGATATCATTTCTTGGGTACTTCCATTGTTACTAATGATTGGGGTTTGGGTATTTATCATGAGGCGAATGTCTGGAGGTGGCGGCGCTGCTGGTGGCGGAGGCGGTTCGCAAATATTTAATATTGGTAAATCACGCGCAAAGGTTTTTGACAAAGACACCGAAGTTAAAACCACATTTGATGAAGTTGCCGGTATGACCGGGGCTAAGGAAGAAGTATTAGAGATTGTGGACTTCTTGAAAAACCCTAAAAAGTACACGGAGTTAGGAGGAAGAATACCCAAAGGTGTGATGCTTTCAGGCCCCCCTGGAACCGGTAAAACTTTACTTGCTAAAGCTGTTGCAGGTGAGGCAAAAGTTCCCTTCTTTTCACTTTCCGGCTCTGATTTCGTAGAAATGTTTGTGGGTGTTGGAGCGTCAAGAGTTCGTGATCTTTTCAAGCAAGCAAAAGAAAAATCACCGTGTATCATCTTTATTGATGAGATTGATGCAATTGGACGTGCTAGAGGTAAAAATAATTTCACTGGTGGTAACGATGAACGTGAGAACACATTGAATCAGTTGCTCACTGAAATGGATGGATTTGGAACTAATGAGCACGTTATAGTCATGGCGGCAACCAACCGTGCGGATATTCTTGATAGAGCTTTAATGCGTGCTGGTAGATTTGACAGAATCATTTATGTTGATCTTCCCGAATTAAATGAGCGAGAAGCAATATTCGGCGTCCATCTGAAAGAGATTAAAACCAATAAGTCCGTTGACGTGGCTTTGTTGTCAAAGCAAACACCTGGTTTTTCTGGAGCAGACATTGCAAATGTTTGTAATGAAGCAGCACTTATTGCTGCAAGAAAAAACAAAAAATCAGTGGACAAACAAGACTTCAATGATGCCATTGACAGAATTGTAGGAGGTTTAGAAAAAAAGACCAAAATCATAACCCCTGAAGAGAAAAAGGTAATAGCCTATCATGAAGCAGGACATGCTGCTGTGAGCTGGTTGCTTGAGCATGCCGCCCCGTTAGTTAAAGTTACTATTGTACCAAGAGGTCGTTCCTTGGGTGCCGCTTGGTATTTGCCAGAGGAGCGACAAATAACTACGGCGGAGCAGATGCTGGACGAAATGTGTGCGACAATGGGAGGCCGTGCTGCTGAAAAAGTGGTATTCGATAAAATCTCAACAGGAGCACTTAGTGACTTAGAAAAGGTTACCAAACAGGCTCGTGCCATGGTCACCATTTATGGTTTAAATGATAAGCTGGGAAATATCACTTATTACGACAGCCAAGGTCAAAATGAATATGCAATGGACAAGCCCTATTCTCAGGAAACAGCGGTGGTAATTGATGCCGAGATTAGTAAAATAATTGAAGCTGAATACAAAAGAGCCATACAGGTACTCACCGACAATAGGGATAAACTTGATCAATTGGCAAATATTCTATTGGAGAAAGAAGTAATCTTCAAAGAAAATGTAGAAGAAATTTTTGGAAAACGTCCTTGGGATAAAGAGGAACCTACTGAAGTTGAAGCCACTGAGGTGGAAGCTACTGAGGTGGAAACTGCAGAAAAAGAAGCACCCAAGGAAGGAGAAGAAGTTGCTGCAGCAGATGAATAAAATTGCTGTTTTACAAAAAACCACCGATTTCACGGTGGTTTTTTGTTAATAGCCATATAGTTATGACCTTGGTTCCTATGTGTTTGCTTTGCTACCTTTGAATAACACGCATAACGCATGGCTAAAAAAGGCTTTTTCACAAAACTTGTTTCTTCCCTGAAGAGTACCGAAACCTCTGAACAGGCAGAAGAAGGCAAGTTCGCCCCACAACAACAATTACCTTTAGATGAAAGGTTCGTATCAAGATTCCATGAGGGAGGAGGGCATTTTATTTATTGTGCAAATGAGTCGGACGCACTATCAGGCATACGTCACTATGCAGATGAGCGCAATTGGCCTGGTGTTTATTTCAGTGACGAACAATTAAGAAAGCTTGAAAATAACCTAGGACTTAACGTTACTTTTGATAATGATGGTCAATTTCCAGCGGTAATTAGTGGATGTGAAGCTTTAATAGCATTTAATGGTGGTATCATGGTTCACAATCATCACACAGGAGGAAGACGTCTTTCTGATTTACCCAAACATCATGTAATTATTGCATATACCTCTCAAATAGTGGCTAATCTGAGAGATGGGATGGAATCCATCAACTTGAAATACAGAGAAGATAGACCTGGTAATATAGCTGTAATTCGAGCTCCGCTGGATGAAAACGTGCAAATGGCTTCAGCCGACCCTAACAAGGACAGAAAAGTATTCTTAGTGCTTATTGAAGACGAGATTTAAATGTTAAAACGCACACTTTGGGGAGCATTATACGCCGCTGCATTAATTGGATTTTTTGGATTCAGTGCGCTCGGCCCCTATGTACTTGGAATTTTCTTAATGCTACTTATCAATGAATTGGCGAACTTAAAACAGGTTGAGAGCAAGTTCCCATTGTTGCTATTCGGAGGGGGGCTACTTACCACCGGCGTATTCATTGGATGGGGAGGGGCCAGAGAACTCATTATAGCCGCACTACTCTACCTCTTATTATGTGCATTTACCTTGCTTCGTGCTGTGCAACCTGCTCGGGAGATTACCAAAAGCTTCTTCATTATTGCTTATGTTTTTCTGCCGCTTTTGTATTGTATTCAAATAACTACGGTATTCCCTAGGTTAATTTTATTCATCTTTATTTTGATTTGGTCCTCTGATAGCTTTGCCTATATAGTGGGTCGATTTTTCGGGAAACGTCCTTTGGCTCCAATTCTTAGTCCTAAAAAAACAATAGAAGGTTTTATTGGCGGAATACTTGGAACAATAAGTGTGGCAATCATTGCGAATTACTACTGGAATTTATTGCCCCTGCATATAGGGGTTTCTTTGGCATTAGGCGTGAGCATAGCCGCACCGTTGGGAGATCTCTTGGCTTCTGCTATAAAAAGAGAAGCTGACGTTAAAGATTCAGGTGTATTTTTACCCGGTCACGGAGGAGCTTTAGATCGATTAGATAGTTTTATTACAGCCGCGCCGTTAGCTATTATTATTTATCAGTATTTATCATGATTATTCACAAGGAAGGTAAAGGAACATTAGGACTTGTTTTTATAGTATTATTTGCCGTAAACGCCTTGATTCAATGGGCAGTAGAAAACCAAGCGATAGAGGTTTTGACACTTGCAGTTAGTGTAATACTTTATGTAATTGTTCTTCAATTTTTCCGCAATCCAAAACGAGTAGTACAGGTGAATCCAAATGGAATTATCTGTCCGGCTGATGGAAAAGTGGTAACTATAGAAGAAGTCTATGAAGACGAGGTATTGCAGACAAAGTGTATTCAAATGTCCATTTTTATGTCACCATTCAATGTGCATGTAAATCGATTCCCTCTAGGTGGAAAGGTTAAGACCGCCATTCATCATAAAGGGAAATTTCTCGTAGCGTGGCATCCTAAGAGTTCTTCATTAAATGAGCGAACCACGGTAGCCGTTGAAAATAAAATTTGGGGAACCGTAGTCTTTAGACAAATTGCTGGCGCGGTAGCGCGTCGAATTGTTATGTATGCCAAACCTGGCGACATGGCCGCACAGGGTTCTGAATTCGGATTTATTAAATTCGGATCAAGAGTGGATATATTTCTTCCCTTAGACTGTAAAATTCTGGTCAAAGAAGGAGAGGTTGTAAAAGGTGCTAAAACCGTTCTTGCAACGCGATCGTAATCTTACTTCTTCAGTTCATTTATCCAACCTAAGACTAGATTGAACTGCTCTATCCTATTAATTTCACTATTATCTAGTATTCTTGCGTCAGAAGCTGCGATTAATGGAGAATCTGCGCGCTCCATATCCGATTTATCGCGACTTTTTAAATTTTCCAAAACCTCATTCAAGGAATAATCTTGGCCTTTGGAATCTAGCTCTGCCTTTCTGCGTAAAGCCCTTACTTCGTCACTAGCAGTCATAAAAATCTTCAAATCCGCTTTTGGAAAAACGACTGTACCAATATCTCTACCATCCATTACCACGCCTCCTTGTTCTCCCATTTTTTGTTGCAACGCAACAAGTCTTCGACGCACGGGAATCAACTTAGAAACTTGACTAACTACATTACTTACCTCCATAGTTCTAATGGCATCCTCAACATTCTCATTATTGAGCATGGTTATGCTTTGTCCCTGAGAGTTTACACTGAATGTTATTTTGAGGCTTTCTAGTGCATTAATGATATTATCTTCCTGTATTCCGAGCTCTTTCGAAACCCAACCATGGCGCAAAGCCTTTAAAGCAACCGCACGATACATAGCACCACTATCCACATAAATGTAGCCTAAGCAAGCGGCCAGCTCTTTTGCCAAAGTACTTTTACCTGTTGAACTATGGCCATCAATGGCTATGGTAAGTTTACTCATGAATAGGTTTATAGCTAAATAGTAATACCCAAAGATATTGTATTCATTCGGCCCGCAATACTCCGCAATTCGTTCGCATAATGTAACGTGAATTTGTCAAAGTATAAGCCTGTTCCTAGGGTAAATCCTCCAGAAGTTCTCCTTGTTGGTAAGGCCATTTCGAACTGCCGTCTAAAGCTGTAGCCCAACATAAAATGCGTGCGCTGGGTTGGTAAAAGCTCTATTGAACCGCTGAGATGTCGAAGTGATCTATTGAAGATATTCTGCTTTGTCTGCGTAACATTTCCAGTTATTGGATCAACAACTGTATTGTTTGGATCTTCATAACCTAATTGATTGAAACGCTGTATTTCATCTAGAACAAAAGACCAACGAAAAGGAGCGTATTTCAATTTATCGCCAATGGCAAACAAGAAGTTAGTCGGTAAAGATTCTCTTTGGTCATTATAGGCGCTTAATTGTAACCCCGTGTTTTTCAACATTACAATCACATCAGGAGCGTTTTTAAATCGACGCATAGCCATCAAATCAGTAGTCAATGCCCAACTTTGATAACTCTCATATGTTCCTGAAACCAATTTTAAGTTGCTTCCCAATTTCCATCCATATGCTTCCAACAGCTGCGTTCCAACCGATAAGCTCATGTCTCCAGCGGAAAAAGTACCCAATGAATTCCCCCAATTATCTGTTGCATTGAATTCACCGTAACTAAGGCTTTGAACGCCCAAAAGTAAAGCACGTCCCTTGATAGAAAATCCAAATGTTGATTGAAGTGTTTGGATACCATTACCTAATGAACCATAACTAACCTCCAATTGATGCATTGAGGTATCCGTAAGCAATAGTGGATTTTGCAGCGCATAGGCACCTACTGGAGTTGGATTCAAATATGCTGTATTAGCCAAAGACGAGCTACCGGCAAACATACTGCGATCAAGAAAGGAAAATATAGAGCTACCACCACTTTGCGCTAACATTGTAAGCGGCAGAAGCATCGATATGACTAATTTTTTAATCACGTTTTTTAGTCTCCGCAGAAAGTGTTTTGGCACCTTTGACCTTCTGATTCAATATAGCTAAATCTAAGACTTCCGACATTTCAGAGATATAATGGAACGTCATTCCCTTGAGATAATGAGCCTCAATTTCTTCGATATCCTTTCTGTTCTTTTCGCACAATAAAATTGTACTAATTTTTGCTCGTTTAGCAGCTAAAATTTTCTCCTTAATTCCACCAACGGGCAATACTCTACCCCGTAATGTTATCTCACCAGTCATGGCCAATTTTGGAGCTACTTTTTTCTGTGTAAATAAGGATGTCAATGCGGTTAATAAGGTAATTCCGGCACTAGGTCCGTCCTTTGGAATAGCACCTTGAGGTACATGAATATTAATATCATAAGCTTTAAACAGATTCTGATCAATACCTAATTCGTCTGCATTTGCCTTTAGGTAGGCAATGGCAATTGTAGCACTTTCCTTCATCACAGCTCCAAGATTACCGGTGATGATTACTTTTCCTGAACCTTTAGCAAGTGAACTTTCAATGAATAAAATATCACCACCTACAGGAGTCCAAGCTAATCCTGTCACTACGCCTGCATGATTATTCCCTTCATAGATATCCCGCTCTCTTGGAGGACCAAGAATCTCCTCTAAACGATCTACATTCACCTTGGTGTGAGCTTCGGTTCCTAGTGCAATATCTTTTGCCGTTGAGCGCACAAGTTTTGCTACTTTCTTATCTAGGTTTCGCACACCACTTTCACGCGTGTATCCCTCGACCAAAGACTTCAAAGTGGGCTTTGCAATGGAAAACTGATCTTTAGTTATTCCATGGTTATCAAGTTGCTTGGGAACCAAATGCTGTTTTGCAATTTCAACCTTTTCCTCTATCGTGTAGCCCGTAACGTCTATGACTTCCATTCGATCAAGAAGTGCAGGTTGAATAGCACCAAGGTTATTGGCCGTAGCAATGAAAAAGACTTTGCTTAAATCATAGCCCATTTCAAGGTAATTATCATAAAAGCTATCGTTTTGCTCTGGATCAAGTACCTCCAGCATTGATGAAGACGGATCTCCTCCCGTTCCATAACTCAGTTTATCAATTTCATCCAAAATGAAAACCGGGTCGTTGGAACCCGCTTTCTTCATGTTTTGCAGTATGCGACCTGGCATGGCACCTATGTAGGTTTTACGGTGTCCACGAATTTCCGCTTCATCTCGTAATCCACCCAGTGACATACGCACATAAGGTCGGCCCAATGCTTCCGCAATACTTTTTCCTAAAGACGTTTTACCCACTCCCGGAGGGCCTGCCAAACAGATTATCGGGCTTTTCATATCACCTTTAAGCTTCAAAACCGCAAGATGCTCTAAAATACGCTCTTTGACTTTCTCTAAACCATAGTGATCTCGGTCTAAAACCTTAGTGGCACCCTTTAAATCAATACTTGCTAAACCTTTGCCCTCGTAAGGTAAGTCGAGCATGAACTCTAAATAGTTTCTTTGAATTGCAAATTCCGGCATCTGCGGATTTAACCGCTGTAGTTTTTTCAACTCCTTGTTAAATCGTTCACTACTGCTAGGATCCCACTTTTTCTTTTTAGCTCTTTGCCTTAGTTCCTCAATCTCGGTTTCACTTGAGTTTCCACCAAGTTCTTCTTGGATCGTTTTCATCTGCTGATGCAAAAAATACTCACGCTGCTGTTGGTCAAACTCCAATTTAACCTTGTCTTGTATCTCGTTTTTTACTTCAAGTTTCTTCAACTCTAAATTCAAACCTTCTAAAACGTTTGAGGCCCGATCCTTAAGAGAATCTAATTCTAAAACTTCCTGCTTCTTTTCTAGCACCATACTGCTATTTGATGCAATGAAATTGAGTAAAAACGTATTGCTCTTGATATTGTCTAAGGCGGCTTGTGCTTCTGTAGGAATGTGAGGGCTGTCTTGAATCAATTGCGCAGCGACCTCCTTAATGCTGTCCATTACAATATTGAATTCAACATCCTCCTCCTCCGGAACAAACTCCGGTAAAAATTCAACTTTCGCCCTATTATAAGGCTCAGTAGTCGTCCATTCTAGAATACGAAATCGTTTCTTACCCTGAATTATAATTGTGGTATTACCATCAGGCATTTTAAAACTCTTCACTATTTGAGCGAGAGTTCCTGTGGGAAAGACATCATCACTAGTCGGCTCCTCAGTATCACCGTCTTTTTGGGTAATCATGCCCACGTATTTTGGTTCTTCCTTGATATCACGAATAAGACGCAGACTCTTATCCCGACCCGCCGTTATTGGGGCAACGACTCCAGGAAAGATAACGGTATTGCGCAACGGCAAAATGGGTAGTTCTTCTGGTAAATCGGTATTGTTAATTTCCACTTCCTCGTCAGAGGTCATTAATGGAATAAATTCTGTGCTTTCGTTAATAATATCGCTAAGTGACAAACTGTCCATAAAATCAATTTCTTGACAACTAAACACACGTTTATTGCAGTCATGCTGTCATTGAATGTTAAAAAAGAGCGCCTTAAAAGAGCGCCTTATATATGGTTCAAAGGCTGTGCCGAAAACTTACTGCTCAAAAAAACCGAGACTCATACCAAATTTCAAGGTCATGCATCCATCCAAGCTGTTTCTAATTCCAGGATTCGCTGCTGTGAATTCATCACTGTAGTTGAATCCTTCAATATTTGAAACACCAAAACCGTTATAGAATACACCAACATTATAAAATGATTTTAGCGACCTTCTGATTCTCCAACCAAACCCAATAGAATAACCCAATGCTCTTCCTGTTCCTGGATATAATTCAATTTCATCTGGATATTGCGCATTGGTGTTCAAGTTTGGCTGATAAGTCAAAGCATTCATTCCAAGATGGAGAAAAGGGGTGTGTTTGTGGCGCAAATTGTACTTGCCAAATGGGATGAAATGAAGGTTGGTAAATACGCCCATTTGAAGGATTTCTGTATCCACTTTATAATCTCTAGATTCGTTGCCATGAAGGTTATCATGACTATACAGATCACCAAAATTCACATCTGCGCCTACGCTCCATAAGCTACTGAAATTGTACTTAATTTGAACACCTGCACCAAATCTAGCTTCTTGCGTAAAAGCACTCAAAGAGTTGCTATTCACATCTCCTAGGTAATTTTGTGACATGCCATAACCACCCAATTCAAGAAATGAGGTTGGGCGCTGTGCCAGCACCAGCGTGCTTAAACTCATAAAGAGCACTGCAATCAGAAACTTATTTTTCATCATCTTTTATTCTTCCCTTAAAAATACCATGTTATCGCCTTCATGACTATAAAGACGATACCCATCCAAGTCAAACGATGCCAAACTGAATATAGTCTGTATGTTCTCAGTAAAAATCCAACGCGCCATGGTTCCACGCGCTTGTTTTGAAAATGCCGATACCGACTTAATCTCACCATTTTTCATCTGCTTGAAATCAATATGAACGGCAGGCATGGTAACTGATTTCCAATCAAATACTTTGGAATATTCATTACTGCATAAGTTGACCGCAAAGCTAGATTCCTGCTTGTTCAACCATTGAGTAAGAATGGGTCGCCACAAGCCATATAAATTCTTGTACCCATTAACTCCCAGTTTACTCTGCATTTCTAAACGGTACTTTACGATATTCATATCACCGGTAACAATTCCATAAAGAGCGCTAACGATTACCAAAGAGTTCTTAGCACGTTGAATCGCATTATTTCCCAGGGAATGTGCATCAAAACTTTTGAAGGCCTCACCGGTGTATGCAAATAACCCAGGAAGACCCTGAGAAGGCTCTAAGTATTCCAATGGAGGCAAGGACCAAAATCTTTCAACAGTATGAAACAAATTGTCGCTTACTTTGAATAACTCTTTCCGCTGACCTGAGCTCATCCCCTGAATGGCCTCTACGACTTTCTTGGTGGCCTGCGAAAAAGGCACAGAGGCAGAGCCAACATATGGCGCATTGGAGGGGAAACTGCCCATCCCTTTAGATGGTGATAGTAAGACTATCGGGTTATTCATGGTGTAAAAATAATAGCAAGACTTAACTTTACCACCAAGGCACAGCTTTTGTTATACAAGTTATACTATGATCGCAATGAAAAAAACACATCTTCTGCTACTATGTTCCCTCTTGTTTATGGGTTGTCAAGGCCCACGCTATCATTACAAACAAGGAATGAAATTCGCAGAAGCAAGAGTCTTGAAACAAGCTGTTACAGAATTTAAGTATTCTATTGACAGAAGACCTAAAAGTGCAAAGTACTTGTCAGCAATGAGTAATTACGGAACAGCACTACTAGAAGAGCTCTATACCAACTATCGATTCGCAGACGGGAATGATTCTCTTTCCGTTTACAAGTTTTTAGATGCTGAAAAATGGACTAATTATTTGAAGCCTTACATCAGTGTAAGCAGGTATGAAGGTTTTTACACGCAAGATTTTCAAAGTCAAAAACGCCGGTACATGGCCAAGGTTTATGAAAGATGTCATGACCTTATACGGCATGAGCACTATGATCAAGCCAACAAGCGATTAAAAGAATTAGCGCAGTTAGATAAAAACTATAAGGATGTTCAAGCCCTGCTTAGGTTTAGCGAAGTAGAACCTATTTATACTACAGCCTTGCACCAATTTGAATTGGGAGAATATAGGAAATCGTACTATACCCTTGAACCAATGCGAAAGAAGTACCCTGATCAGAATGAATTGAAGCTTTTGATGGAGGAAGCCTTGGAAAGGGGAAAATATAGAATTGGTATAGTGTCTGACCCAGCTATTTCTGGTAAGGAAATGTCAATTAGCTCCGCTGTACAATCCAGGCTTATAAGTGAGATTTACGCCATGAAAGACCCATTCATTGAGTTGGTAGACAGAACGAATTTTGATTTAATCCAACAGGAACAGGAGGCGATTGTGCAAGGAAGTACCGCGGATGGGGCATTAACGCAGGAAATCCTGAGTGCCAATGCCTATCTTAAAGTGACCATTAATATTGCGGACGAAATCGAAGGGGAACTGCGTTCTGAAACTAAAAAAGGATATGAGCGCTATTACGTAGAAACCAAAAACAAAGAAGGCGAAACCGTAAAAACTGCCAAATACAGGAAAGTCTTCTACAGAGAATTCTTCAAAGAAAATAGTGTCCATTATATAGCGGAACTTGTTCTCACTAATCGTGCAACTTCACAGATTATAAGTGTGAAAACTTTAGAGTACGATGACCGTGATCAAGCGCATTATTTGGAGTATCGTAATGACCAACTTTTTCCCGGATATTGGAAATACCAAAGTAAAGCTCACAGCTCTGACCGGCCCGAAATAAGCGAATCTAAACGTAGACAACTAGATAACTTGCGTAAGGCAAGTAGAAGTCTCCAAAGCCCTGTTACTATGCGCAGAGGGGCTATCAATAGTTTTGCTAGAAATGGCGCGATTCACATTAAGTCGCTAGATTTAAGACCATGAAAAAACTAACGTTTGCAACATTCATCCTGCTACTCCTTTCCTGCGGTAGTCAAAAGAACATAGTTCCAGAATGGGTTCTTTCTAAACCTATTGATCAATCAAGAACTTATGTTTATGGCGTAGGCATGAGTTATATCAACCCCAACGCAGCCTATCAACAGGCGGCAAGATCTAATGCACTTGCAGATTTAGCAGGCGAAGTAGAAAGTCAAATTTTTGATGAAACTAAACTGCTTCAAAAAGAAGACAGCGGTGGATTTAGCAGCGCATTTAAATCGGAAACTTCTACCAAAAGCCACATCAAACTAGAGGAATATGAAGTTGTAGAAACATATTCAGATGAATTGAGGTACTACGTACTTTATAAACTTGATTTACCTTATTTCTTGGCACGAAAAGCCGAAAATGACGACATAGCCATGAATTGGATTCAAGAAAAACTCTTGATTGCCAATGAATCTTCAGTACAACTTACCCAGAGATTTCACGCGTTAGCCGACGCCATTGACAAGGCTATTCAACGCGATTTTCTGATGGATCCACAATTTAAAGTTGAAACTCAAACCAATTTCATTAGTGCATTGAGAAATATTGAAAAAGACATTCATGCCAGTCTATCAGTTCCAGAAAGCACCTTTTATCTTGGTCTTCCCGAACTATTCTCTGCGACTTTAAACTTTAAGGATGAAGAACTGGGTGCTTGGTTTGAATTGCGCTCAAGTAGCGGTAAATTTTCATACAGTAGCAGTACTTCATCCCTGCGCTGCGTCAAAACAGGAAATATCAATTCCATTGCATTAGAAGGATCTATTGACTTCAACAAACTACTACCTCAGAATGATAGATTGGTTAGGCTGTGGCTCCAAGAATTTTCTCGCTGGAAAATGAGTCAAAATGTATACTTTCAAAACACTCTAGTGAGTATTCAAGGGCCTGGTAATCTTCAAAAAGTTATTGGTGAAGCTGTTTCCACAAAATTCACAGTAAGACAAGAGGCACCACTGCAAATAGCTTTCAGAGGGGAAGAACACGATTTTAAAATGAGTAATAGCAGAAATAAACATGTTATCTCTGGTAGTTTTGTCCTTACCAATATTCAAGGAGATATACTTTGGTCAAGTAATGAAATGGAAAAATTCGGTATTAGTGCGGATAAAGAGGCTTCTAGGAGAGCTGCTTACTCCGAATTCTCTAAAGACATTAAATTCTTTATTCTACCTCAGATTACGAGAAATCTGAATTACTAATTACTATGCACGCATAGGATAAAAACGTATCTTCGGGTTACTATGAAGCCCGAATTAACCTTTGATTTTCAAATTCGTAAAACCTGGATTCAGGTAGCGAAAATGTACAATGAGCTTGTCGCTCAAGGGGGGATTACTACCTCAGTTGGTATGGCTCTCCTGAATATAGACATCAATAATGGGATTCGTTCTACTGCTCTTGGCCCTAAAATGGGTATGGAAAGCACATCATTAAGTAGAGTACTGAAATCCATGGAAAAACAAGGATTTATTGTTAAAGAATCCGATCCTAAAGACAAGAGATCCGTACTGATTAAGCTTACCGACGCTGGACTAAAAAAACGAAATATTGCCAGACGCGTTGTGCTTGAGTTTAATCAGCTCATCGCTGACAAAATAGGAGAAAAGCGTTCTGCTGAATTCCTAAAAACAATTGCTGACATCAATAGAATCATAGATGACGTTAAGTCTTCTTAAAGATTATTTGATATACATTTTGAATCAGGATTAAATCTAGTTTACGGAAAAGTCATTTCGATTTTTTATCGGCTATACACATTGTCTGTATTGGCCTAGACTATGGTTTATACATTCGTTTATAAACATCACCACTTATACTCATCGATAAATTTTCATGGATCCTGTATTTTAAGTTAATTAGAAATAGCTACATTTAGTTTTCTGAGAAGGTTGACCGGTGTTGGTTTTTTCTTTTCAGACAAAACCTAAAACCCGCCAATTAAGAAATATGTTAGACAACAAACACTGTCCAAAATGCCATGATAACGATTATGTTAAAAGCGGCATTATCAAAGGTCGTCAGCGCTACAAATGCAAAAATTGCAATTATTATTTTACCGTTCAGAAACTTGGGAAAAGAATAGACGACTATTATGTAGTAAAGGCCTTACAACTGTACGTTGAGGGGATTAGCTACCGCGAAATAGAACGCATCTTAGGAGTTTCTCATGTAAGTGTAATGAATTGGGTAAAGCAATACGGAATTAAACGTCCGTTGAATACAGACAACCTTAGCCCAAGCTATCAAGTTTTAAATCATGAACAACTTTCGAATTTCACGTCAAAACAAGAAAATCTCCTAGGTCACGGAATGATTATTACCGAAGTTGGTGAGAAGTTCATGGTCATCCAATGGCGTAATAACAGAAAGCCTCAATTGGAAAAAATTTAACTTTTCACGCACTATATGTTCAATTCTAATTCACTTAAATAAGAATGCAAATGAGCCATTACAACATAGACAGCTTCGCCAAATATGAAGACGCATATAAAGCATCCACTGAACATCCCGAGAAATTTTGGGAAGGTATAGCTCGTGAATTTGTTTGGCAGAAACCCTGGGACAAAACCTTGGAATGGGAGTTCAATACCCCAAATGTAAAATGGTTTCAAGGAGGCGTTTTAAATATTACGGAAAACTGTATAGATCGCCATCTCCCCGAACGCGCTGAGGACATTGCGCTTATTTGGGAACCAAATGATCCCAAAGAGCAGGAAGTTCGACTTACTTTCAAAGAATTACATGAGCAGGTATGTCGCTTTGCGAATGTGCTCAAGTCCAAAGGAGTTAAGAAGGGGGATCGTGTTGCTATTTACATGCCTATGATACCCGAATTAACCATTGGTGTTTTGGCATGTGCTAGAATAGGCGCAGTCCATTCAGTAGTTTTTGCTGGGTTTTCTTCAAATGCCTTGGCAGACCGCATAAATGACAGTCAATGTGTATGCGTACTTACTTCAGACGGAATGTACCGTGGCGAAAAGTCTTTACCCGTAAAACATACCGTAGATGAGGCCTTGAAAAGCTGCCATTCTGTACACAGTGTACTTGTAATTAAGCGCGACAACAGAGAGGTTGCTATGTTAGAGAAGCGTGATTATTGGTATGAAGAAGCTGCTGTTAAAGTTGAAACAGCCTGTGCACCGGAACCCATGCAGGCAGAGGATTTACTATTTATTCTATATACTTCCGGGTCTACTGGAAAACCTAAAGGTGTTGTGCACACATGCGGCGGATACATGGTATATACAGCATACAGTTTTAAAAACGTGTTCCAATATGAACGAGGTGATATCTACTGGTGTACTGCTGATGTTGGTTGGATTACAGGCCATAGTTACATCATATATGGACCACTTTTGAATGGGGCCACTACAATGATGTTTGAAGGAGTACCAACATGGCCGGATGCGGGACGCTTTTGGGATATATGCGATAAATATGGAGTGAATCAATTCTATACGGCGCCAACCGCTATTCGCGCGCTTATGGCTTGCGGTGATGCTTTTGTTGAAAGGGCCTCTCTAAGTTCACTCAAAGTTATTGGCACAGTTGGCGAACCCATTAATGCAGAAGCCTGGCATTGGTACAACAAGAAAGTGGGGCATGAAAACTGCCCTATTGTTGACACATGGTGGCAAACAGAGACAGGCGGTATTATGATTTCAGGTTTAGGCGCACACAGTCCTCAAAGACCTACCTATGCCGGTCGGCCTTTACCTGGCATACAACCCGTATTATTGGATGGGGATGGAAAGGAAATTTTAGGCGACGGTATTGAAGGTTATCTCTGTATAAAACATCCTTGGCCTTCTATGTTGCGAACCACTTATGGCGATCACAAACGGTGCAAAAACGTATACTTTAGTAACTATGAGGGGTATTACTTCACTGGAGATGGCGCTCGTCGTGAAGACGGAATGTACAGGATTATTGGCCGAGTAGACGACGTCATTAACGTGAGCGGTCACAGGTTTGGAACTGCTGAAATTGAGAATGCAATCAATGCGTCCACAGTAGTAACAGAAAGTGCTGTGGTAGGCTATCCTCACGAAATCAAAGGACAGGGTATTTATGCCTACGTCATCCTTGAAGGCAGCGGACATGATTCAAAAGAAGTTCGTAAATCAATTATAAGTACCGTTGTTTCTGAAATTGGTCCAATTGCTAAACCAGATGTTATTCAAATTGTATCAGGTCTCCCTAAAACCCGTTCAGGAAAAATAATGAGAAGGATTCTCCGGAAGGTAGCAGAAGGAGATACCAGTAACCTAGGCGATACTTCAACACTTCTAGATCCTAGCGTGGTGGAAAGCATTAAAAGAGATGCTTTGGAAATACAAAAGTGAACCAGTGGTATAGATTCTGTATAACCTGTTTTTCGGCATTGAACTTATTCTATTCAAAGAAGAGTTTACTTTACCTTCGCAACAATGACTAAGATTCGATTAGCTAAAAAGGAAGACATGAAAGCAGTCTTGGCGCTTATTACGGAATTGGCTGTATATGAGAGGGAACCTCATGCCGTTCGCATAAGCGAGCAAGATCTTATTCAGCACGGTTTTTCTGAGTCTCGATTCGATTGTATTGTTGCCGAACATTCTGTAGAAGGCGTTATTGGAATGGCACTCTATTATCCTAGATATAGCACTTGGAAAGGTCCAACTCTTCATTTAGAAGATCTATATGTCAAGCCCGCATTTAGAAAGGTTGGTATTGGCCAGCTGCTTTTTGAATCCGTACTAAAAGTAGCTGCAAATCAAAACGTAGGACGAATGGAATGGACCGTTCTTTCATGGAACGAACCAGCATTGAACTTTTATAAAAAGTATAACGCGAGTTTAGATTCGCAATGGCAGCTTGGGACATTGACTCAAGAACAATTATCCCAATACAAATGAGAAGTCCACTAATTTTTAAATTTGGTGGTGCATCTGTAAAAGATACCAATAGCGTTAAAAACGTTGCCAAAATAATCGGTCAACACGACGATAGGCGGCCAATTATAGTGGTGGTAAGTGCAATGGGTAAAACAACCAATGCTTTTGAAGAAGTAGTGAGTGCATTTGCCGGAGATGAAGCAGGGAAAGAGGAGCAAATAAATAAATTGCTTGATGGGATCCAAGAATTTCATCTTGGTATCATCAATAACCTCTTTGATGAGCCCGAAGAAATCACCAATAAAGTAATAGAAATCATTGAAAGTGCCCGTAATAGCACTCAAAGAAAATATGCGGACTATAGTGAAGCTTATGACGCCATTGTTCATCACGGGGAACTCATTTCCACACGAATCATAGCTGCTTATGTTGGTTTAACCCGCGATACAGTCTGGCATGACACAAAAAAACTGATAAAAACAGATGACCAATTTCGTCGAGCAACTGTTAAATGGGAGGAAACTACTCGAGCTATTCAATCCACTATAATTGAA
Source organism: Cryomorphaceae bacterium (assembly GCA_038139395.1). Classification (GTDB taxonomy): domain Bacteria; phylum Bacteroidota; class Bacteroidia; order Flavobacteriales; family Schleiferiaceae; genus UBA10364. The sequence goes on along the minus strand of JAYOSU010000002.1, from coordinate 28,758 downwards.
GAATGCGTGCATGTAGTACAAGGTTTCATTGGTTCTACAGAAAACGAAAAACCCACCACTCTTGGCCGGGAGGGCTCAGATTATACGGGTGCCGTTTTCGCTTATTGTCTCAATGCCAATAGCCTTACAATCTGGAAAGACGTGCCGGGAATGTTGAATGGTGATCCTAAAATATTCAGTAATACAACAAAAATTGACAGCATACCCTTTAATGAAGCAATTGAATTGGCTTTCTATGGGGCTTCAATTATCCACCCTAAAACCATTCAACCGCTAAAGAAGAAAAACATCCCGCTTCAAATTAAAAGCTTTGTTGACTCTTCAAAACCTGGAACTACTATTGGAGGTATGGAGCATCCAGTGCCGCAGGTAGCCAACTTCATTTTGAAAAAAAATCAATTACTGTTGCAGATAAGCACTAAAGATTTGGCTTTTATTGCCGAGCATCACCTCAGTGCTGTATATCACTTATTTGCTAAAAAAGGAATTGTAGTAAATCTCATGCGCAACACGGCAACCAAAGCCATGTTCTGTATAAATCATGATACTATAATCGTCCCGAAAATATTGTCCGAATTAAAGAGAGAATTTGAACTTGAATGGATCGACTCAGTTGAACTTTTGACCATTCGTCATTATAGCGCATCCGACGAAGCCCGTGAAACCGCAGGGCTAGAAATTTTACTTGAACAACGCACACCGGAAACGGTTCAATTTGTCTTCAAGAGAAGCTAAAGCGCATTCAATACTTTTAACGCTAAACCCCGCCCCATCTTTTCAAAACTCTCTTTGGTCCAACCTGCAATATGTGGGCTCAAAAGAACATTATCTCTTTCAAGCAGGCGCTTCACTTCATTTGGGATTTTACCTTCAAACAAACTGGTGAAACTTGTTTTTTCATATTCCAATACATCTAAAGCTGCGCTAATCACCATACCCGAATCCAAAGCTTGGATAAGCGCTGAAGTTTTTACTATTGGACCTCTTGCAGTATTTATAAAATGAATGGGCTTACTGAATTTTGAAAAAAAGTTTTCATCAACCCAGCCTTTCGTTTCTTCATTCAGCGGTAGATGAAGGCTCACAACATCCGCCTGAAGTTGAATGGTTTTCAAGGTAACTTCCTCTATTCCATCATGAACGTACTGAAATTTGTATTTGTCGTAAGCCAAAACTCGAACACCCATAGCTGCGAGCAATTTAGCAAATTCACTACCCATAACGCCGTAGCCAATAACACCTACAACTAAAGATTGAAGCTCTCTTCCTTTATTAGGCTCCCGCAACCAAAGACCTTGTTGTATTTGTTTGTTTGCACGGGGAAGATGATTCAATAACCCAAGTAACATACCTAAAGCATGTTCAGCCACTGCTCTAGCATTACCTTCTGGAACTCTTAAACAAGTTATGCCGCGTCGCTCCGCCTCATGTACATCAATATTTTCCAATCCAGCTCCAAGACGACCAATTACCTTTAACATTGGAAATTGATTCATGAAATTACGATCCACCTTCATTCTTGATCTAATAATGAGCACTTCAGCATCAGCATGACTCATTACTATTTTTTCCAGCGGCGCTTGAAATTCACGCACCAATAAAAGACCCCCTTGTTGTAGTTCTTGCTCTAGAAACGGGTGTGTGTCGTCAAGTAAAAGTGCTTTCATTAGTATCCGATAATCAATCGGCCTATTTGGAAATAGATGATTAGACCAATTACATCATTAGCTGTTGTGATAAACGGACCAGTCGCCAAAGCTGCATCAATTTTCAATTTATCCAGCATTAGAGGAATGAACGTTCCAAATAATGATGCAAATACAATTACAGTAAGAAGTGATGTACTTACCGTTAACGTAATAAGTTGATCGTAACCCAATAGCAATCCTGCACCATACATAACTAATGAAAGTATTAGGCCGTTAAAAAGACCTACAGCCAACTCTTTAGTCAGCTTTTCAATCATTTTATTCTCCCTTCTATCGCTCGCTAAAGCCTGCACTACAATGGCGGAGGACTGTACCCCAACATTACCTGCCATAGCCGCAATTAAAGGCATAAAAAAGGCAAGAGCCGGAACAAGTTGAATATCCTCTTCGTTTTTTCCAATAATTAGTGCCACGATTATACCGCCAAAAAGGCCAATCAACAACCATGGAATTCGTGCGCGAGTGACTTGATAAACACTATCGTCACTTTCAACCTCATCCGATAAACCGGATGCCAACTGGTAGTCGCGCTCCGCTTCTTCGCGTATAAAATCTACTATATCATCAAGTGTAATTCGTCCAAGGAGTTCTCCAATGGCATTTACCACAGGAATTACGAATAAATCGTATTTCTGCATAACATTGGCTACCTCTTCTGCCGGAGTAGTACTCAAAACTGTATGTTCTATAGGTCTATAAAGTTCAGAAATTGGCACGGTGCGCTTCGCAGTTAAGAGCATTTTCAAGCTTAAAGTCCCTACTAAAATATCATCGTCATTCACCACATAAACCGCATGAACCCGACCAATCTTAGCAGCTTGTGAACGCATCGCAGCCACACAACGTATGGCGGTTAAGCGCTCGTTAACGACAACAAGTTCAGTGGCCATTAATGCACCGGCTGTATCCTCTTCATGAGTAAGAAGTTGGGCTATTTTTTTGGCTTGTTCAACATCTTCCACCTGAGAAAGGACCTCCTTAGTGAGTTCTTCCGAAAGCTCCGAAAGCATGTCCGCCGCATCATCACTATCCATATTCTCAACGAGCTCATGGGCGATATCTTTTGAGGAATAGCTTTTTAATAGTTTCGTACGGATATCTTCATCGATCTCTACTAAAACGTCGGCTACTAACTCAGCTTCGAGACTTTCGAGGAAACGTTCGATTTTATCAAGGGGCCAAGCTTCGAGTGCCTCAGCAATATCAGCGGCATGCATATCCATGGTGTATTCCGCAAACTCCGCCCAGTCGATAGCGTTCATTGCGCGCTCGATACGTTCTTTTACACTAAGATCTTCCATCTTCAATCGCCTTTAGTAGTTCAACAAATTCTATGTGCGAAAGCTGTTCTGCACGCTTTGCCAAATAGGGATGGTCAAATCCTTCGGGCAAGTTAAGGACTTTCAGCGCATTACGAAGTGTTTTTCTTCGTTGTCCAAAGGCTGCCTTAACACCTCGTTTCAATAATTTAAAGTCAAAATTAGTAGCACTTTCCTTACGAACCATATGCATAACTCCACTTTCTACTTTAGGCGGAGGGCTAAATACATTTGGAGGCACAGTAAAATCATAAGACAAGTCGTAATACGCCTGACACAATACAGATAAAATACCGTACGTTTTATTCCCTGGTGGCGCACATAGACGCTGCGCAACTTCCTTTTGAAACATGCCTCCAAACAAAGGAATCTGATTCATGTGTTCGAGCACTTTAAAAACAATTTGAGAACTAATATTATAAGGGAAATTCCCAATCAATGCGAACTTCTCTTTTCCAAAAGTCAAAGAAGGATTCCATTTCAAAAAATCTTCTTCTAAGATTCTATCGCTCAGTTGAATATAATGAGCTTTTAAGTAGCTCACACTTTCCTGGTCAATTTCAACAACCCAGGTTTCAACATGAGGCATGTCAAGTAAATACTTGGTCATTACTCCCATTCCCGGGCCAATCTCTAGTACCTTTTCAACTCCTTCAAAAGGCACCACATTGGCAATACGCTGCGCAATACTTTCATCCTTTAAAAAGTGTTGTCCAAGGTGTTTTTTGGCACGAACTTGACCTCCATTTCTCATGGTGTAAAGGTAGTGCATTCCGACTGCCCACTTCTCATAGATTAACCGTAACTTAGCCGTACCTATTACAAACCATTATACCACTGACCATGGTACAACCAACAACTCTCGGTGAATTCATCGTAGAAAACCAAAAGGATTTCCCTTTTGCAACAGGAGATTTATCACATCTTCTCACATCCATTCGACTCGCTGCTAAAGTGGTTAATCGAGAAATCAATAAGGCAGGTCTTGCTGATATTCTGGGTGCCATGGGCCAAGATAATGTTCAAGGCGAGGCACAGCAAAAACTTGATGTCATGGCTAACGACACCTTCATGCGTGCACTTCGTTCTATGGGCCAAGTCTGTGGTGTGGGTTCTGAAGAAGAAGAGCACTTTGTTAGTTTTAACGACGACATTCATTCCAAAGCTCAATACGTGGTCCTCATGGATCCGTTAGATGGTTCAAGTAATATTGATGTAAATGTGAGCGTAGGAACCATTTTCTCCATATACCGCAGAATCACTCCTGAAGGAACGCCAGTTACACTGGAAGATTTTCTTCAATCCGGTGATGCCCAAGTTGCTGCTGGGTATGTAGTGTATGGTTCGTCAACTATGCTGGTTTACACCACTGGAAATGGTGTTAATGGATTTACTCTAGATCCTTCTATTGGTGTATTTTGCTTGTCACATCCCAATATGCAAATACCAAAATCAGGTAAAATATATAGTGTGAATGAAGGAAATTACGTTCACTTCCCGCAAGGAGTTAAGGAATATATTAAGTACTGTCAGCAATACGACGCTGAAACGGGAAGACCATTCACTTCAAGATATATTGGCTCTTTAGTTTCTGATTTTCATCGCAATCTTATCAAAGGTGGGGTGTATCTTTACCCCACAGGAACAATGGCACCTAACGGTAAGCTTCGACTCCTGTACGAGTGTAACCCACTCGCATTTATAGTTGAACAAGCAGGCGGTACCGCAACTAACGGTAAACAGCGAATTTTAGAATTAGAACCTAGCGAATTGCACGAAAGGGTTCCCTTCTTCATTGGCTCTCCGGAAATGGTGGATATGGCCCATGCGTTTTTACGCAAGTACGAAGAAGAATAAAATTGAATATAGCAGATTTACTATCCCGCTACCACAGCCATCCATTAGTTAATCGATTAAGTACCGCAAGCTCCTCAAGCACCAAGCTTGCTATAGGGTTCAATGCAGCTGGGGGTTCTCACTGTGCCGTTTTAACCGCATCAACCTATGAGCGCACCGGTAACATGCAATTCATCATTGCAAATAGCAAAGAGGAAGCCGCCTATATTCAAAATGACATTGAAAAGCTACTTCCTGCTGTAAAGAGCTATTTCTATCCTGCCTCATACCGCAGGCCCTACGAAGTGGAGGCTACAGATAATGCAAATGTGCTGCTGCGTGCAGAAGTATTGAACCATCTTAGTGCAAGGAGAAAACCCCCTATTCTAATTTCCTACCCTGAAGCATTGTTTGAAAAAGTCGTCACCAAAAAGGAGTTAGAATTAAATACCCTGAAAGTAAATATTGGCGATGTTTTAAGTCTAGACTTTCTAAACGAAACCTTGTTTGAATACCAATTTGAACGAGTTGATTTTGTAATTCAGCCTGGTCAATTTTCCATCCGCGGTGGTATAGTCGACATTTTTTCCTTTTCTAAGGACCACCCATACAGGATAGAGTTCTTTGATGATGAGGTAGAAAGTATTCGCTTTTTTGACATTGAAACACAGCGAACTGTGGGGAAAGCCACAAAAATGAGTATTGTTCCAAACGTAGAAAATAAAACTTTTCTTGAAAGCAGGGACTCACTTCTGAGCTATCTTCCAAAGAATACCCAAATATGGATAGACACTCCGTCTCTTGTGGTGAATAAATTGGCTCGATTGATGGATTTAGCCCAAGAGCGCTATGAAGAGTTGGATTCCACTACCCAACGAGCCGCGCCCAATGAATTATTCTTAAGTGGAGAAGGCTTTAAACGAAGTTTGCTTGAGTTTGCTTTGGTGGAATACGGTCGTAGCGAGTGGTCTTCCGAGCAAATAGAAAGTAAGGCATTGCCTCAGCGCGCCTTCAATAAGGATTTTAATTTGCTGGGGCAAACCTTGCTACGCTCTGAAAAGGAAGGTGTGGAAACTATAATGATGTGTTCAAATCCAAAGCAGATTGAACGATTCCATGCGATTTTTGAGGATTTACAATTAAAGCCTCAATACCAAACTACCGTGGGCGCCTTGCATGAGGGTTTTGAAGATTTATTAACCCAGACGTTCCTCTATACCGATCATCAAATTTTTGATCGATACCAACGCTTTAATATTAAAAACAATGCGCGTAAGAAGCAGGCGATCACGCTTGAACAGCTCAATGCGCTCGAGTTTGGGGATTTTGTAACTCACATTGATCATGGGGTAGGCAAATTTGGTGGGCTACAAAAAGTCAATAACAATGGTAAAATTCAGGAAGCCATAAAACTCACCTATAGAGACGATGATATCCTATACGTAAGTATTCATTCCCTGCACAAGATTAGCAAGTATAATGGTAAAGACGGTACAGCTCCTTCCCTTCACAAATTGGGTTCAGCACAATGGCAAACGCTTAAGAAAAAGACCAAAGCTAAGGTCAAAAAAATAGCTTTTGACCTTATCCAGCTATATGCCAAACGCAGAGAGGCAATTGGCTTTCAATGTGCTCCAGACGGCTACCTACAGCACGAATTGGAGGCAAGTTTTCTCTTTGAGGATACGCCAGACCAAATGTCAGCTACTGAAGATGTAAAAAAGGACATGGAAAGCGCAATGCCCATGGATCGACTCATTTGTGGTGATGTAGGTTTTGGTAAAACCGAAATTGCCATTCGCGCTGCCTTTAAAGCAGTAGCAAATGGCAAGCAGGTTGCCATCTTGGTTCCTACAACCGTTCTTGCTTTTCAACATTTTAAAACGTTTTCTAAACGATTAGAAGGGTTTCCCGTAACTGTAGATTACATCAATAGGTTCCGAACCTCATCGCAGCAAAGAGAAATATTAAAGAAATTAAAAGAAGGCAAAATAGACATCCTCATTGGCACACATAAATTGGTGAGTAAATCGGTAGAATTTGCGGACTTGGGCCTCCTAATTATTGATGAAGAACAAAAATTTGGTGTGGGTGTAAAGGATAAAATCAAAACATTAAAAATTAATGTAGATACCCTTACACTCACCGCTACACCTATTCCAAGAACACTTCAATTCTCACTGATGGCTGCCAGGGATTTAAGCGTAATGACTACTCCCCCACCAAATAGGCAACCCATTGAAACTGAAATAATTGGATTCAATGAGGAAACCATTCGTGATTCTATTAGCTACGAAATACAACGCGGTGGACAAGTTTTCATGATCAACAATAGGGTGAGTAATATTCAAGAGGTAGCCGGTATGGTAAGCCGATTGGTACCAGATGCTCGCATTGCTATTGGCCATGGTCAAATGGAAGGGAAAAAGCTTGAAAAAGTGATGCTTGATTTTATGGATGGAAAGTATGACGTGCTTGTAGCAACCTCAATCATAGAAAGCGGTCTTGATGTGCCCAATGCAAACACCATCATTATCAATAATGCCAATCATTTTGGCATGTCTGATTTGCATCAAATGAGAGGGCGGGTAGGTCGTTCAAACAAGAAAGCTTTCTGTAAACTAATTACCCCTCCCATGAGCACACTCACCGATGAGGCGAGAAAACGATTAAGAGCACTAGAACAATTCACTGACTTAGGCAGCGGATTCAAAATTGCTATGAAAGATTTAGAAATTCGTGGTGCAGGAGATATGCTTGGCGGAGAACAAAGCGGCTTCATTACCGATATGGGATTTGATACCTATCAAAAAATTCTTTCAGAAACCATCAAAGAATTAAAGGAAAATGAATTCAAGCATTTATATGAAAAGGAACATAAAGTAAAAGGTTCCGACTTTGTTGAAGACGTTCAAATAGATACAGATTTGGAGCTACTGCTACCTGATGATTATGTAAACAATATTGAAGAACGTTTAAAACTGTATCAAAGACTGGGTGAGTTTGAGGACCAAGAGGATCTCTTGCTGTTTGAAAAAGAACTAGAAGACCGATTTGGACCCATTCCGCAATCAGTTGCTGCCCTTTTATATTCAGTTAGAATAAAATGGTTAGCCAAACACATTGGCTTCTCTAAACTTATCCTAAAAATGGGTAAATGTATTGGTCATTTTTCTGCGGAGAACAACAGCGAATACTACCAACTTCCTATTTTTTCCGCCGTATTAAGTTATCTTCAACTAAACCCGCGTAAAGTTCAAGTGAAGCAAAAAGGAGAGAAACTTACCTTTGTGGCTATGGATATATCTCAATTACAGGAAGTTCATGAAATGCTAGAATCTATAGTAAAAATGGAAAAGCCCATTGAAGTGGCATGAAAGTCAATGCATACATAGTATCCAGATTAGAAGAATTAGCTTCCTATAAAAAGCAATTTGAAAGTGCTTTCTACTTTTTAGAGGATGAAGAATTATTCTTTATCCCGAATGGAGAGAAATGGTCCGCTATTGAATGCATTGAACACATCAACAATCTCAATGAAGTATATCTGCCCCAATTGACAGATGTCTGTAAGAAAAATAATGCCTCTCAAAAAGATGTTCTGCTGTTGACTTGGTGGCAAAAGCGACTGCGTACTATGATGTCGCCGTTGGACCATCCAAAATCCAAGAAAATGCGGACGAGGGCAAAGCTCCAACCACGTCGTATACAAAATCCAAATCTCAAGATTAGTGCACAAAAAGTAATGGAAAACTTCATTGCTGACCTGAGCCAGTTGGAGAAAATTGTTCGCATCATACCTGAAAGCGCAGAGTTAAGAAATACAAGAGTGATGAGTGCGGCACCGCCAATAAAATTTAAATCGATTACAGCATTGGAGATGCTCCTGCCGCATATTGGAAGGCACCTCTCTCAAGCCGAGCGTATCTTAAACGGCGGAAAGGTTGAGAAGGAAGATAAATTGAAAAATGAAGATGTAATTTTCCCTGGCCGTGATTCCTAGTTTATGTTGAGTGAAAAACCGTTCCATTAAAAAGCCCCGCATCTCAAAAGATGCGGGGCTTTTTATTTCAAAGGTGCTGAATCTACATCACCTTAATCCAAAGCTTTCCGTTGTATTGACCGTTAAAATTTGAATTACGCGCTTGATTGGCAGCATCGTAATTGTTAAACTTTAACAAGAATACGTAGTACATACTGTTATTAGGGTCTTGAAATATATCTGAACCTACTCCCTGAGAACGCAACTTATTTTGGAGTTTGGCAGCATTATTTCGTGAACCAAATACTCCGGCGGTAACATAAAAGCCCTTTGATCCTGCTTGAACATTTCCAGCGTATTGATTGGAATCGTAACCTTTGATTGAAGAGTTTACATTGCCTGAACCTTGAGGCGTTTGAGGATAAGTGTTTCCTGCAGCGTTGGTTCCTATATCTGTGTTCAAGCCGTCACCATTCATTGCAGAATTTACACCTGTATTATTTCCGCCGTTTACTCCAGATGCTTGAGTATTAGCAGCTGCATCCGCTGCTGCCTGTGCAGCTGCTTCACTGAGCTCGCCTTTCATTGCCTCTTTTTCCGCATCAAACAACGACTTCTGCTGTTCAGTAATTTCATCTTTGAACTCATCCAATCGATCATTCAATAAGTCCTCTAAATCACCTGACTGACGTCTTTGACGATCTTTCAATTTCTTGATTTCATTCTCTAATCGTTTATCCTTCTTACTTTCTCCAAAAGTGTAACGAAGCATAAACTCATGCGAATTTCCTAAAGCAAATCCATAGGTGTTCAATGAAAAATCGTAAGCATACCCGAGACTGATATTTTCGGTAACATGAATACCAACATTGCTCGTTACTGCATAAGATGAACGGTACGCTGCACCTACGTAGAAGTATTCTTTGTGATTAAACATCAAACCCGCGTCTACTTGCGGAATGGTAACTTCATTTGCGCGAACCGTGACAAAAGGACTCAAGGTCATGAGACCTTTCTGCATTTGCACATTGTATTGTGTATTGACCACATAATGGCGCATGTAATGGTATTGATAAGGGCTATTGAAATTATCTCCAAAATCCACCTTAGGTGCCAATAGATTTGGAACTGCCGCACCTATGTTAAAATCCCCAAACTGAAGATTAAAACCAAAATTCAAATCAAATTTTCCGCTGCTCAATTGCGAGTACAACACAGGATCTAATTCGTCTGGTACACGAATACCGGAAGAATTTATACTGTTATTGACATAACCTGCTCCAAGACCCAAGCTCAGCGAATTTTGGTCTGTGAATTTTACATGCCATGCATAAGATCCATAAAAACCTGATCTACTGACTATATCCGTGGCATCATTAAAGGCGTAACCGCTGTAGCCGAACTTTAAGTCGTCACGATTACCGTTGAATGCCATGAATTGCGTTTCCGGTGCACCTTGAATATTGGTCCATTGCCTGCGATTCAATACGGATATTTCTGTCTTGCCCTCTATCCCGCTGAATGCAGGATTAAACAAATAAGACGTATTTAAATAGCTTGATATTAGTGGTAATTGCTGTGCATTTACATTCACAATTCCAACCAAAAATGCTGCGAGTACTATGAATTGCTTTCTCATGATTAGAAATTGTTTAAAATGGTTACTGCCGCCTTAACCCTTATTTTATTGTCATGGGTCAACACGTAATAATAAGTTCCATCACCTAGCTGCGAGCCACCGTCAGTGGTTCCGCCCCAAGAATTGTTGTACACTTCCCGACTGTATACGGGAGTTCCCCAGCGGGTATATACCGTAAATTCACAATCGTCACCGTCCGTAACTCCGCTCAAATCAAGAACATCGTTTTTACCGTCCCCATTTGGCGTAATAACATTCTGTAGGTTTCCATAAATACCTGCATTGATCACGTTAGTATCTTGTTCCGAAACAAATACCTGAACACTTGCAGTATCTGTACAACCGTTGATGTCTTCTACCTGTATAAAGTACGTGATAGTATCTGTAGAAGGAATGGCTAAAGTAGATTCACCCAATTGATTGCTGTAATAAGAAGGCGCATCAGCGAACCAATAATAACTTGTTCCTCCTGACGAACTCAAAGTGGTAGTCTCTCCCGGGCTAATTACTTGAGGGGAAGCAGAAGCTGTAGCAACCACCGTATAATTGTAGATGTCAAAAGTATCTACTGTTCTACACTGATTTACCCCAAACGCCTCAACAATATATTGACCTGGGACACTGATAAAATTCTGTTTTCCAACGAAAATCCCACCATTCCAAGCAAAGTTCAACGCATTACTCTGGAGTGAAACCAAAACACTGTCGTAAACACAAATCCCTAAAGAATCATTCGGAAGAATTGAAATGGTTGGGAAAGGAACAAAGTTGACCGTTGTCTCATTGGTAGTATATTCACACGTCTCATTTATAATTCTCAGCCTATAATCTGCAGTATCTGCGACAATGGATGTATCAACGGTCAGCCAAGGAAGGGTGTCATTAAGAAGGTTCAGCCAATTTGCGCTTCCAGAGGGATATGCAATTTGCCATTGATATTCCCAAGAATCGTTGAGTATGGTATCCGTGGCCGTTAACAATGTGGAATCTGTTAAACAAAGTGTAGTAGTTGGTAAAGTTTGACCAGGCCATGGTTGGTTAACCACGTCTGATTTTGGAACCGTATCCACAAATACCCAGAAAGCATTTGAGGTATCTACACATCCGCCAGGAACAGAAGTTACTTCCAAGAACCATTGGCTCTCGCTATTCACATCCACCATGGACATTGTGTCTCCTGTGTAATACCAAACAGTATCTCCAAATAAATCTAAACTATCTGCCTTTAACCATCTGTATTCATAGTTCAAAATTCCCGGCGAAGGGAAAGCAAAATGTTCAAAGGTTGCTACTGTTCCTTCACACATTTGAATGGAATCGTTTCCAATAAAACTGATTCCCGCCCCATTATTTGCAAAGAACTCTGCCGGAGGGGAATATGAATTAACTATAGTGTCATTAGATTCGGCATCACAAAGGTTTGAACTAACCTCAACAGAGTAAGTACCCGAGATTACCACCTCCAACGTATCATTGGTTTCACCCGCTAAACTTGCGCCGCCACTGAGCCATTGATACGAATAGCTCTGACCAGGAGGGGCCTGATTTGCAACCAATAATGCGGTATCTCCTTCACAGAAAGTCAGTGATCCCGCCTTGTCAAACCAATTGAATGCCGCAAATCCAGCAGTTGGATTCGCTCCAATGATTACATTTTCAATGGTGTCCGAAATGACCACCGGATTTGATGAAATTAAACGAAACTTATAAACCCCTTGAGTAATATTTTCCGGTATCAAGACATCTATTTCATTCCCTGTACTTACTCCAAAAGCAACAAGTGGATTCATAGAAACAATGTTTCCTGTGAAATTCCCATTGTTATCACTTATTTCTACCGAAAATAAATTTCCAATATTGTAAGGTGAGGTAATATCGAAAGCCATCACTAAAGTGTCTTCTTGACACGCTTGTAGACTTATAGTTGGTGTGGTCGTACTTTGACCAAAAGCGGTTAGACTTCCCAACAAAAAAATCAATGAGATTAAATGTTTTCTCATGTAGAATAGTTTTTGGGTTTTGTAATAAAGCGTTACACTTGCTTAACAGAACTAATTTCGCACTTGTTTAACAATAACCATGCAACTTTCACTCATTGAAAGAGGTTTTCTATCAACAAAAACTATCAGATGAAGTCGATTCCACTCAAAAGGTTGTTAAATGAACTTCTTGAATTCGATCATTTAGAAGGAACTGAACTGCAACAAAATCTGGTTAGCTGGCTAGATAAAAATGTTAGCTACTACAATTGGACAGGGTTTTATTTCATGAATGAAGAAAAGCAGCAACTTGAATTAGGTCCCTATGTTGGTGCATTCACAGACCATAGTATTATTCCATATGGAAAAGGAATATGTGGCCAAGTTGCCTTGAGTGGAAAAACCTTTGAAGTACCGGATGTAAATGCCCAGGATAATTATTTAGCCTGCAGTTTGGCAACAAAAAGTGAAATTGTTGTTCCCATTTACGCAAACGATAAACTCATAGGGCAGATTGATATTGATTCACATCAACTAGACCCTTTTACATCAGAAGATCATGAGTTATTAGAAAGAGTGGCTGAATTTGTCGCAAATCGACTCTAGACTTGCATTCTTATTGCCTCAACGGGATCTAATCTTGAGGCCATCCAAGCTGGGATAAACCCTGATATGAGTCCAATAGACCCACTCAGCACAAGACCTACCACAATGTTTTTGGTACTTAAAAAAATATCAAATTCAAAAATCCTAGCGGCGGCAAATGCTCCCACGTAAACAAGAAATAGACCTGCTGCACCTCCAATAAGACAGAGCACAATACTTTCTGTTAAAAATTGAATCAACACAGTAAAGTTTTTGGCGCCTAGAGCCTTTTGAATACCAATTTCATTTGTGCGCTCTCTCACGCTAACGAACATAATATTAGCAATGCCAAAGCCACCGACTAGAATGGAAAAGCCACCGATGACAGTTCCAACAAGACCAAGTACACCAAATAGTCCATCAAGCTGGTTCGAAATTAATGAGGGATCATTTAAGGCAAAGTTATCATCTGCACCAGGACGCAGTCGTCTGATAGAACGCATGATTCCAGTGAGCTCGTCCTTCAATTGAGCCAAACTAACCCCCTCCTTGGCACTCACCATAATTAAATTTCCATCGTTGCGATCTGTATTGACTACCGTTCTTACAAACTTGAATGGAACCAATACCATATTGTCATAACTCTGGCCTACTATACTTTCACCTACTTTTTCAAAAACACCAATGACAATAAGTTTTTGACCGCGTATAGAAATCTGTTGGCCAATTGGATTTTCGCCGGAGGTGAACAGACCGTCTTTCAGATTCGCGCCTATGATACAGTAAGGTTTTCCTCCATTCATTTCATTCTCGGTGAAATAACGACCCGATTCCAATTCAAAATCCCAAATCTGATTGTATTCATAGGTAATGCCTAAGACTTCTACACCTCCCGCATCCATACCGTTTCTCTTTGCAGTGGCTCCGCCTAGAGAAGTTCCAAAAGCTATGTTTTCCGCTAACTGGCTTCGTATCCTTAAAAGATTGCTTTCCTTACTCAAGGGAACCGGCCTGTTGAGATACTTCCACCAAGCGTATTCACCCCCGCCACCCCAAGGCCATTTTTGAACATAGACAACGTTATCGCCTAACTGACTAACACTATCTCTTATATTTTTTTCGAGCGAATCAACTATAGAATAAACCAAGATGATTGCAAAGATTCCAATGGTAATACCCAGAAGAGAGAGTAGTGTCCTCAACTTATTCACTGTCAACGATATAACAGCAAATAATAAACTTTCTTTAACAAGACGTAGAAGAACAATCACTAGGTAGTAGGTTTCTATCAAAATTACTCAGAAAAGCACATAAAAAGGCATCTTTTATACTACTTTTGAACTTTCTCATTCTACACACTACATCATATCAGAATATGCGCATCAAAAACGCCCTTATTTCGGTTTATCATAAGGAGGGTCTTGGCCCTATTGTGGACAGCTTAAGTGCAAATAACACTACAATTTATTCAACGGGTGGCACACAGGCATTCATTGAAGAACGAGGTATCAAAGTAGAACGCGTAGAAGACCTTACATCTTATCCGTCAATTTTGGGCGGTCGCGTAAAAACGCTTCACCCAAAGGTCTTTGGTGGAATTCTTGCGAGAAGAGATAACGAAGCCGATCAATCACAAATGAAGGACTTTGAAATCCCTTATTTTGATTTAGTCATTGTTGACTTGTACCCTTTTGAGGAAACGGTAGCGTCAGGAGCGGTTGAAGAGGAAATAATAGAAAAAATTGATATTGGCGGTATTTCATTGATACGTGCTGCAGCCAAAAATTTCAAGGATTGTTGGATAATTTCAAATAGAAATCAATACGATGACGCTCTTGAAGTTTTGAAAAGTACAGAAGGGCCAACCATAAACATTCGCAGAAGGTATGCTTTGGAAGCATTTGATGAAAGCAGCAATTATGATACTGCGATTTATAGATACTTCGCTGGAGATCGAATTGACCTGAAACTCAGCGGCAGACAAAAGAGCACACTGCGTTATGGAGAAAATCCGCATCAAGAGGCTGCATTCTTTGGCAATTTAGATGACGCATTGAAACAAATTCATGGAAAGCCATTGAGCTACAACAACCTCCTTGACATTGATGCCACAGTCAATCTAATTAGAGAATTTGAGGATACTACAGTTGCAATCATCAAGCATAACAATGCTTGTGGCCTAGCTACTAGAGAGACATTAGCTCAGGCATGGGATGATGCTCTTGCCGCCGATCCCATAAGCGCTTTTGGCGGCGTGATTGCAGTGAATAGAGCGGTAGATAAGGAAACCGCAGAGAAGATGAATTCTCTTTTCTTTGAAGTTTTGATGGCACCGGAATTCGAAAAGGATGCGCTAGAAATTTTGAAGAGCAAAAAGAATCGAGTGCTTCTCATTTTAAAAGATTTCCATATTCCGTCCTACAACGTGCGCACCGCACTCAACGGCATATTAGTTCAGGCACGAGATGCTGATACGGACAGTGAACATAATATGAATGCAGTGACTGATGCTTCTCCAAATCAAGAGCAAATAAATGATTTACTCTTCGCTGCTAAAATCTGTAAGCATACAAAGTCAAACACAATTGTATTGGCGAAGTCGGGGCAACTTTTAGCGTCTGGAACAGGACAAACCTCTAGAGTAGATGCTCTGAATCAAGCCATTGACAAGGCGAACCGTTTTGGATTTGATTTAAACGGAGCCGCAATGGCTTCAGATGCATTCTTCCCATTTCCTGATTGTGTGGAGATTGCGCACAAGGCTGGAATTACTTGCGTAATTCAACCTGGAGGGTCAATTCGTGATAAGGAAAGTATCGCGTATTGTAATGATAATAAAATAGCAATGGTGACTACAGGAATTCGTCACTTCAAACACTAATTTTTCTTACCTTGAGAGCATGGGTTGGTTAAGTTTCATGACAGAAGATATAGCGATTGACTTGGGTACGGCCAATACGCTAATCACATATCAAGACAAAGTGGTGATTGACTCACCATCTATTGTCGCAATGGACAGAAGAACAGGGCAAATTATTGCCGTGGGTAAGGAAGCGCGTCAAATGCATGGGAAGACGCACGAAAACATCAAAACAATTCGTCCATTGAAGGATGGAGTAATTGCTGATTTCGAAGCATCCGAATATATGATTCGAGAACTAATCAAGAATATCCCCTCCTTTAAGAAGAGGCTTTTTCCCCCAAGTCTTAGGATGGTCATTTGTATCCCCTCAGGCATTACTGAAGTTGAAAAACGGGCCGTTAGAGACTCAGCAGAACACGCCAACGCAAAAGAAGTGTACTTAATTCACGAACCCATGGCTGCTGCTGTGGGTATTGGAGTGAATATTCTTGAGCCAAAGGGCAACATGATCATTGACATTGGTGGTGGAACCACGGAAATTGCCGTCCTTGCCATGGGAGGAATTGTATGCGACAAATCAATCAAAGTTGCAGGGGATGTCTTCACCAATGATATTGCCAATTACATGCGCACTCAGCACAATCTGTTTGTAGGAGAAAGAACTGCTGAAAACATAAAGATTTCTGTTGGAGCCGCTATGGAAGACTTAGACGACGCTCCTGAACCTTTCCAAGTGCAAGGAAGAGATCTTTTAACCGGTAAACCAAAACAAGTGAGCGTCACCCATGGAGAAGTAAGCCGCGCTCTCGAAAAAAGTATTACTCGCATTGAAGATGCTATTATGGAGGCATTAAGTAATACACCTCCAGAATTAGCTGCTGATATTTTCAATAGCGGAATATACCTAGCGGGGGGAGGATCTATGTTACGCGGATTAGATAAGCGAATCTCATTGAAAACAGACTTGCCGGTATATGTTGCTGAAGATCCTTTGAGAGCAGTTGTCCGAGGAACAGGTGTAGTCCTAAAAAACATTGAACATTTCAAAACAGTTCTAGAGAACTAATAGTACCCTATGCAGCAAATGGTACTCTTTTTAACGAGGTATCGCAATAATCTGTTGCTCTTGGCTCTGCTATTGCTCGCAGTGGTTCGTCATTCTCTAAAAAATCAAGTTTCCGAACATTGGCTCAATTCATTTGGAACACAAACCAGTGCAAAATTTTCAACACTAACTAACCATTGGAAGTCCTATTGGAAGCTTGATAAAATCAATGAGGAATTAGCAAGAGAAAACGCTTCATTACGAGCTGCTCTTCAGCATTCAAATGCACCCGAATTCAGTGCTATGAGCTCCTATGATTTTATTCCAGCTCGAGTAGTCGAATACTCGTACAGAAAAAAGAACAATTATATCCTGATCAATGAAGGTAAAAACCTTGGCATTCATCCTGGAATGGGAGTGATCAATGGAAATGGTTGGATTGGAACAGTCATTGAAAGCACGCCTAATTATGCCTATGTTCTGCCATTTATTCATACCAAAGGTGATATTGGAGCACGTATTAATGGCAAAGGTCTGGGGCAATTAAGTTGGTCTGGTAAAACAGGCTTTGCCATTCTTGAAGATATTGAACGCGAATACCAACCGGCGATAGGTGATAGCGTGTATTCTTTTACGCGATTAGAAGTTGCTCCGCCGGTTTTAACTGGAATTGTTACCAGTGCCACTCAAAGTGAAGAAGACCTAAGCTGGGATGCTGAGGTAGATTTAATTTCAGACTTTACCAGCTTAAACTGGATTTATGTTTGCCGTTTCAAGGATAAAACGGAAGTGGATACCTTAAGATCAATTATTGAATGAATGTTCTACGTATCATAGGAATTGCGCTAGTAACTATAGGCATACAATGGTTACTGATTCAAGATTTACCATTGACGGAATTCGGCAACCCTTACATTTATTTATGGGCCTTTTTCATCATTCCTTTTCGAACTTCCAAAACCACGACTTATATTATCGCCTTTGTGATTGGTTCTATTTTGGACAGTCTAGAACAAAGTGGCGGTTCACATACTATTGCTTGTTTGCTTACGGTCGCAGCAAAACCTTCGGTGGAAAATTTCCTTTATGGATTTAAAGAAGAAAATTCAACTCATACGCTTAGTTCACTTACACTAGCTAAATTCCTACCTGTAGCTACCATAATTGTACTCGTTCATCATGGTGTGTTATTTTCTGTAGAAAACAGTGGATTTTCTCAATTTTCTGCACTTGGACTTCGTATCTTGGTTTCAACCCTCAGCACTGTTGGGTTATTGACCATCATACATTTACTCTTGTCCAAACGCTATGCAGCATAAGGCCGTATTTTTCTCGGTAATTCTGGTAATCGTACTAGTGTTTAGTGCTCGTCTTTATAATATTCAAATACAGAATGATGAATATGCTGCGCGAGCAGAGCGAAATGCCACTCAAGCAGAAAAACTATATGCGCCAAGAGGTTACATATATGATCGCAACAAAGAATTACTTGTAGGCAACAGTCCTACTTATGATTTAATGGTTAGCCCGTATCTGGTTAAAAACTTGGATACGGTTAAGTTAGCCAAACTCTTAGACCTAACTACCGATGATATCTCTAATAGGTTAATCAAAGCAAAGAAATATAGCTATTTCCGAAGCAGCATGTTTATGAAAATGCTCCCAAAAGAAAAGTATGCTATGATCAATACAGAGCTGCAAAAATTCGCCGGTTTTTATTCTCAAAAAAGAATTTTAAGAAACTATCCAAAGGCAGGTGCTGCCAACGTAGTTGGATTTATTGGCGAAGTAAATACCGAATTCATAAATGCAAACGAAGGCTATTCCAGTGGTGATCTTGCTGGTAAGAGCGGCATTGATAAAAGTTATGAAGCTGTGCTTAAAGGGAAACATGGCAAACGCTTTTATACTGTTGACCATAGAAACAGAAGAATAGGGATTTGGAAAAACGGAAAGCATGATGTTTTACCAAAAGCAGGCAAGGATATCATCAGCACCATTGATTTAGATCTTCAGCTATACGGAGAACAATTAATGAAGGGCAAACGAGGAAGTATAGTAGCAATTGAGCCTGCTACGGGAGAAATCCTAGCTTTAGTTACCTCGCCTAATTATAATCCAAATGAATTGGTGGGCAGATTACGCAGTAGGAATTATACAACACTGTATTACGACAGCATCAACAAACCTCTTTTTGATCGTGGTATTCTAGCCGAATATCCTCCAGGATCTCCATTTAAACTTCTAGGCGCATTGATTGGACTGCAAGAAGGCGTAATATCTCCAAAAACTACTTTAACTTGTAGACACGGTTGGCACTATGGTTCTGTGACAGTCTCATGCCATTGTAAGGGTGGTGCATTGGATTTACGCAAGGCTATTTCCGAAAGTTGCAATAGTTACTTCTGTTCAGTATACCAACGCACTATTGACAAAGGGGCTAATTCAAGGGAAGGAATGCAGAATTGGTCTGACCATGTAAAAAGTTTTGGTTTAGGAAAGTATCTGGGGAATGATTTACCCACAGGAAAAAAAGGACTGGTACCTGATGTTTCTTTCTACGATGACTTTTTAGGCTATACCTCATGGAAGGGAGCCACTTCCGTAAGCAATGGCATTGGGCAAGGAGAATTACTAGCTACACCCATTCAATTGGCTAACATGACGGCTGCCATTGCAAATCACGGATACTATTACACGCCCCACATTGTAAAGCATATTGAAGGAAGGAAGTTAGATAGCGCATTTACTATTCCTAAATACACCACTATAGAAAGTAAACATTTTGAGACTGTCATTGATGGAATGCTAGACGTATTTGAAACGGGCACGGCTAGGTCCATGAAATTGGAAAACATAATTCAATGCGGAAAAACCGGTACAGCGCAGAATCCGCATGGTCAGGATCATAGCATTTTTGTGAGTTTCGCCCCAAAAAAGAATCCGGAAATTGCAATCGCTGTCATTATTGAGAATGGATATTGGGGATCTAGATGGGCAGCACCAATTTCAAGTTTAATGACCGAATTCTACCTCACGGATACCATAACAAGAAAAAATGTAGAAGAACGAATGTTAATAGGTAACCTACATGACGAATACCGCGCTCAACATGTAAGAGTTTATGGTGAAGACAGCACCTACACAGCGAATTTCTAATGGCCTATTTAAGCAATAACAGAAGTCGTGTAGGATTTGATTGGCTGTTGGTCAGTTTATATTTTTTACTGTGTATATGGGGATGGATTAGTATATATGCCGCCGTTTATAATGAAGAATCTGCTAGTATTTTCTCTTTAAATGAAGAATACGGTAAGCAAGGTTTTTTCATTTTAGGTGGTCTGGTAATCATCTTCTTTACCATGATTACCAATTATCGGATTTGGACAAATTTTGCTCCCTTGTGGTATGCGCTGAGTATAATTCTGTTAGTTCTGGTACTTATAATTGGCAAAAAAGTAGGAGGAGCAAGAAGTTGGTTTGGCTTAGGGGGTTTTAGTCTTCAACCTTCGGAAGTTGGAAAATTTGCGACAGCTCTAATGCTTGCTTTTTACGCAGGCCTCCCAAGAAAAACAATGAAAAACTGGCGGGATAGAGCTATTGGTTTTCTGATTCTTGGCACACCAGGCGTGTTGATTGCATTGCAGCCGGATATGGGGTCCACTCTAGTCTATTTAAGTCTGGTGTTTGTCGTTTATAGAGCTGGGATGCCCGGCTATTATATAGGAATAGTATTAGGCTGCGTTGTACTTGCCATTGGCGGGCTTATTCTACCACTCAGTACCTCCCTAATCATTTTGGCCAGCTTGGCAATTATGACCTTCTTTTTGTTGCCAAAACATCGCAAGTACATCTTATACAATCTATTTTTTACCAGCATCTCCTCGGCAATTCTTTATGGAGTTGGATTCATCATGGAAAAAATATTGGCACCGCATCAGCAAATACGTATTAAAGTATTACTTGGCCTTGAAGACGATCCTTCCGGGGCAGGTTATAACACCTTACAATCCCTAATTGCCATAGGTTCTGGAGGTTGGACTGGCAAAGGGTTTTTAAACGGTACGCAAACCAAGTTGGACTTTGTACCTGCACAAAGCACCGACTACATCTTCTGTACTATAGGTGAAGAGTGGGGTTTTATGGGCACCTTTCTCTTAATGTTAGCTTTTGCCCTGTTAATTGGTCGGATCATCTGGTTAGCAGAACGCCAGAAGGATAATTTTAGCCGGTATTATGGGTACGGCGTTGCAAGTATATTTTTCACCCACTGGGTAATTAATATAGGAATGACTATTGGATTATTTCCAACTGTAGGTATTCCACTTCCTTTCTTTAGTTATGGAGGGTCCTCTCTTTGGGGATTCACCATACTATTATTTATTTTCATAAAGCTAGATGGAGAACGCCAGAATCGACTATCCTAATGACCTTATAACTTGGACCTTTTTAGAAATAAAAAAACCCTCGAAAGGCAAGCCTTTCGAGGGTTTATCTATTACTAAGTTGTGTTCCTAGAACATCATCCAGCGCTTATCATCAACGTCCGCTTTATCTTGCAAAGCCTTAAAAGCTTGAGCACTTACGAGGTTTCGCAAGCTCTGTTGAGTAGTACGTGCTTGATTTGCATAATCCACACCCTGTGCAGGTTTAGCTTCTTGAGTAATCACCACGAAAGCACCGTTTTCTCCTAAGAGAACCGAACTCATTTCACCCGCCTTTAATCCGCATACTTGACCAACTACTTTTGCTTCGTTTCCAATACCTGCAATGTTGCTTTGATTCAATTTGAAATTCAATGACCTCACCTCCTTTGCAGCAGCATCTGCAACCTCTTGAATGGAACTAGCTCCGGAAAGGGCGGCCTTTAACTGTTCTGCTACAATAGCTTTCTTAGCTTCTTTTTTGGCTCCTTCCATACATTGAGTAGCAACAGCCGTGTAAGGTGTAGTTCCTTCTTCTAATTTATCCGTAAGAATCACTACTACATAACCTTTCCCTTCGTTTTCTAATAGACCTATATTTCCAATTTCACGATCTTCTTCCCAAGCCCAGCGGACTATACGACGCGAAGCTCCTAAACCAGGAATGGACTCATCAAATTGACCTAGGTTTCTTGCAATACGCAAAGACAATTCGCTTTCGGATGCGAGCGCCCTGTAATCATCTGATGCCTGTGCTCCAGCTGCATAAGAAGATGCTCTTCCGTATAGCGTTTGAATGGTTTCATCTGAAGGAAGCACTTTACGAATCACTTGTCCTATTTTATAGGCTGTATTTTCACCTTTTTGGTTTGTGATTTCAATAATATGGAATCCAAATTGTGTAGGTACTAAACCAAAGTCCCCTTCTTCACCATAAAAACAGAAATTTTCAACCGGCTTTGCCATCATACCTCTCGGAAAATATCCCAAGTCACCACCTTTGGCTTTGGCTGTTATATCTGAAGAAAAGGCATCACTTACAGATTCGAATTCATCCCTATTCTCTTTCAAATAAGAAAACAAGCTATCTGCTATCGCTTTGGCTTCTAAAGGAGTTCTAGTTATACTAGGATCCACGCGCGTTGCGCCTGCAAACGGAATTAGAATATGTCTAGCTTGAACACTGTCTGCTACGATTTTCTTGTCTACTAATTTGACAACTGCAAAAGCATCACCAAAATCAATAGGTCCTTTTTGATAACCCACATCTTGACCGTCAACTAGCGTATCAAGACCTGTTCCTATAAGCTCATCCACGGTAAAGTACTCCGGAACAAAACGAATATCACTATGTAAGTTGACAAAAACACTGTCGTCTTCAGCTGAAAACCATTCCAATGCTAATAACGCCAATTCAGACTGCAGAGCATCACGATCTGCTTGCGATGGGGCTAAAGGAAAATTAATGAACTCAATGTTTCGTCCGTCTTTTTGAGTAAAATCACCTTTGTTCTCTTGGTAATATTTCTTTGCGTCCGCCTCACTAACCTCAATTTCATTCTCATTCACATCTATATATGGCACATAGACATACTGAGCTGGATACTGAGCATTAGCGCGCATGTACTCCGCCTCTGCAAGTGACGACGGCATAAATAATGCTTTTTCAATGGCGTTGTTAAACTTAAATGTGTTGGCTTGATTGGCCACCGCATTTTCAAAAGACAACCATTGCCTCCACATTTCAGCACTCTCTTCGTTAACATCCTTATTATCTCTTACTTGAGAAAGGTAACTAGCAAACATGTTAGGATCAAACTTGCCATTTTCTCCGGTAAAGCTTTGACGGATATTCGGGTTTGTGATGACATCTAAATAAATTTCTTGTTCGTGTACACTCATTCCGGATGCTGCGAGTTCTTCGTTAAGAATAGCATCCGACATGAAACTATTCCAAACAAAATTCGCCAGTTGAATACTACTTGAATTTGCGTAGGATTCTGGATTACCAGTTCGAAGTTCTTCGATCTTTTGACTCATCTCCATTCGAGAGAGTTCAACACCGTTAACTGATCCCACTACATTAGGATCACCGAAAAATCTTGAGCCTCCCGACTGAAACAAGTCTCCTAATAGGAAAGCCATAAGTGCTACAAACACTACAACGATCAATAATCCTGAGCGTTGTCTGATGCGTTCAATTGTTGCCATTATTATGCAATTATTGTGATGAGTCTGCGAATATAAGATTTTGAGCCAATTAAATGGCCTTTACCACCACCTCTTCAAGCCTATTTGAGGTGGTTTTTTCTACTATAAACAAGTATTGTTCACTTCTGATGACTGTTCCTTTGACCGGAATACTCTCATGTAAGTCTAAAATATAGCCGCCAAGTGTGTTGTAATTGTCACTTTCTGGAATAGTTAAATTCCATTTTTCATTTACATCACTTACTTCTAAACGCGTAGAAAATAGCCATTCGTTGGGACGAATCTCCTTCTCCAATAACGCTTCTGAGTCATGTTCGTCTTCTATTTCGCCAAAAATTTCTTCAATGACATCCTCAAGAGTAATCATTCCGCTAGTCCCACCGTGTTCATCAAGAACTATCGCGATATTTCGTTTTTCTTTAGTGAATAAATTGAGAATCTCATCAGCCGTCATGCTCTCTGGAATAAAACTCACAGGCCTTAAAACACGTTGTAAATTATCTGGTCGTCTAAACAATTCAAACGCATGAACGTAGCCAATTATCTTATCTATATTCTCATCATATACGAGCAGTTTAGAATAACCACTATCTATGAATAGTTCGTGAACTTTAGCCAATTCCGTTTGGACTTCTACACCTTCAATTTCCGTTCTAGGAATCATAAATTCTCTAGCCTTAGTTTCAGGAAACTCTAATGCATTTTTGAAAATCTCCAGTTCCGGATCTATCTCTCCTTCACTATCTAAAGCATTGGGTACACGTTCGCGTACAAAATGATCTAATTCCACGCGACCAAAGTCACTACTCTCTTCTTCAGCCTCAATCCTGAAAACGTAGGTTAAGACTAACTGACTAATGCCTAATAGTAGCGCACTTGGCGCTCGAAGAATCCAAAAAATCACATAGGCCGGCACACTTAATACTTTCATTAAGCCCTCCGCATTTTGCCTAAAAAGCGTCTTGGGTAAAAATTCTGCAAATACCAAAATGACCACTGTACTCAGGGAAGTTTCTACCAAAAGGACCACATATTCTAATGCCGACCACTGAGAAAAGTAGGGTTCTAAAAATTGGTGCATATAATTCCCATAGAGAACCAAGGCCACGTTATTACCTACTAGAATGGCGGCAATGAAAGCCGCTGGTCTATCCACTAAATATCCTAAGATCTTATAGTTCCACCCGCCTTTTTGACGTTCAAGTTCTACATGAAGCTTATTAATGCTCAAATAAGCCATTTCCAACCCTGAAAAAAGGGCTGAAAACAAAATGGAAACAGATATTATGGCTAGCGTTTGCACCTATTTATCCATTTGCTTTAATCGTCCTCTACGTCGCAAAAAATACATAAATACAGCAGCGCCCAAGAACAATGAAAATTTGATTGTTTTATTCCAATCACCCCATCCTGCGTAGACTTCTACCAAACTTACTGCAGCAACCGCCAGCCAAAGCAGCTCTACAACACGCATTGCTTTATTCATCATCAATTGTTATTTCGCCTTGCACCTTATATATCTGGTAACTGTTAAATTCTTGATCTGCTTCAAAGCCTACCCCACTGATGCGCTGGCCGTCAGTCTCAATTTGTACTGCCCGATCCGTATATAATTTCTCTTCTTTTTTGTCCCAAAACAACAATTCCGTGAACATGCGCTCTCCTTTTCCATTTCTTACGACTACATTTCCACCAATCGCCCATAAATCCGTAGATTTTTCCTGACGCGCTGTATCCGCATTTAACACCGTAGAACTCAGTTTTGGACCGTTGTAAAATAGCACAGTCAGACCGTTGCTAAAAAAGGTATATGGCGGCTCCATATTTCCATAATCCTGAACTAAGCCTGCATTAATCTCTAAAACATTTATTCCGCTATCACTGTATATGATGTTTGCGTGACGCTGTTCATTTAGAGGGTAATTTAGAATCGGCGCATTAATGGCCTCTACCGCAGAGGTTTCATTCTTGCAAGAGCTCAAACTTAGCGCTAATAGACCGACAGCGCGTATATAAGAAACACAAATGTTCAATTATTGCCGTTTTACTTTATACCAAATTTAGGAGAAAAAAAAACTCCCCGCGGCTCGGCCGCGGGGAGTTAAGAATTTTCTTTCCGTTCGATTAATAGAACTTAACCGTAACTGTTTCGTTAATCCAACATCCAATGGAGATTGAATCCCCCTCTTTAAAGCCTAATTGGAAGGCTACTCCTTTATCTGGAACTGCTCCTTTATAAATTGAAATCAACTTAGACGCTTTGTCGGAAATACTTGGGTCAACACTGCGCGCGTAATTCAATTTATTTATCGCCGCCCAGTATACAGCGTTTTTCTCTACCGCATTAGCACCACAATCACCTGCTGCATCTGCATATAAAGTAGCTAAATACAGGTACGGATTACCCCAATCTTTACGCAGCTGACCTGCCTTCAGGCAATTACTTTTTGCAGAAGATAGCGCACCCATTTTATTATTAACGTAAGCAAGACCCATGTAATCGTCTGCAATTTTTCTCAAGTCTTCCTCTTGGTCAGCCGCTTCTTGGTAGTACTTTTTAGCCAT
>JAYOSU010000002.1:0-2501 GCA_038139395.1 Cryomorphaceae bacterium | reverse complement strand
GAATTATATTCCAAGGCTTCAATAGCGTTATTGTACACAGCGAACAATCGATCCACATCTTTTGTGATGTTAAACAGCTTGATATTTGTTAAGAAGTATGCATTTAATTGAGAAGCAGACATTTCTTTACCTGCTACTGCATAAGCAGCATCAAACAATTCTGAAGCTCTTTCTACGCTGTCCTTATTGTACTTAATATATTTTGAAGCCTTTTCTGATAGGACATACCCTTCCTTTCCAGGAAAGTATTTTAATCGATTGTCATAAAGTTCAATCAACAAATTCACGTATTGTTGAAATTCGCCAGGATCAGTAGTAGCACTAATCTTAGTCTCTACAATCTTAGGCCCATAAATGTAAGTGGCCTTTTTTGCTGCTGGACAAGTTTCATAAACCTTAAACCAAGGGTCAAATGCCGCCGCATAATCCTTGCTTTGGTAAAATGAACCAAAAATGTTGTAGCTCTCGTAACACGTAACCGAATCTGCTACTGAATTACCCCAAATACTCTGGGCGTTTGCATTCAGTGAAAAACTCACCGTGGCAAGAAGGAATACTATTCGCTTCATAATCAACTATTTATCTATATCTAAATTTCTGGAACCACTTATCATTTAGAGTGACACCAAGGTTAAAATTCCAATATTCTTCACGCAGGTTAGCCGAATTTCCGTCCCAGCGTTGTCCTCTTCCTATACTTATATTCAAAAAGCTTGCCTTTTGTTCACCAGGCGCAAGAGAACGATAAATTACAGGGAAACTAATTCCCGCACTTACCTCCCTAGAAGTGTATCCTACGCCGTCCCATTGATACTGTCCAGTTTCTTGAAAAGCCCCAATTCTATAGCGGGCTAAGGCAAAATAATTTCTACTTTTTCCCATGGAAGAAAATGCATATGATGGCACGATAGCTGCCCCAAAGCTGATTCTTTCGCTATTGAACATATTCGAACCAGGGTTGGCACCGCCATTGGGAATAAATGAACGATACTCTTCCCATTGGGTCATCCTGTAGTCCACTAAAACATCCCAAGCACTTATACTTGCGTTGGCACGCGACCTAGACAATCCAATTCCCACTCCATAGCTAGAGGGAAGCACGGCCTTGCCTTGTTCGCTTAGATTATAAAATAAAGTGTCAACAGGGGTCTCTACTATACCGCTATTAATAAAGGTGTATTGAGAGGTAATCTGACGTGCATTTAATTCTTGACCCAAAGCATAAACACCGCCAGCCGTAAATCGATATTCGCCCCAATTGAACTTCATTTGTGTACCAAAGTCAAAGGTGAAATCGCTGATACCGGTCTGCTTAGAATTGCTCACCGATAGGAAATCTGGGTTGGCTATAATGGTTTTGTTGCTTTCGTCTATTTCACCAAAAATGTATTTGACATTTACGCCAACTGAGAGCCATTTTAGCGGTTGTGATGCTAGCCCAAAATTGAATCTATCGTAACCGCCTGTGCCAATAGAACGGTATTCAAACACACCAAAATCATCTGAAGAATCTGCAACGCTTATACTATACCCCTTTGCAGCCATGGGTGATACAGAAAAAGAACCAGCGAAATAGTCATTGAATTTGAAGCCAAAACCAAAGAAATCAAAATAGGTGTTGAAATTTACTTGGTCAATGTCCTCGTCCGTTATTCTATGACGGAAAGACCTATGAGCACCACTCATCTCAAGCGTGGCAAAATCCATATTCATGTACCCTGCAGGGTTTAACATGTTGATGGAGAATCGATCCACATTCGCTATGCCCGTACCTCCCATTGCAAGGTAATTTGGTGTTACTCCAAAAGAAGTTTCCCCAAAACCATTTATACTTAATGGACTTACCGAATTAGTTTGGCCCATCACCGAATTTGACAGCGCTAAGGTCAAACCAATGGCGACTGAAATCAAAGCTTTAAAGCGTACCGTTTTTAAAAAAATAGTCATGGAGGCGCCGAAGGGCATGTAGTTCATAATTAACGGGTGCAAATATGTAGTTTTTTGCGTGGTTTGACAAACGATTTGAATGACCTCCACAAATGAATACTTTTTTTAATCCAAACCTATTGGAATACGTTTCTATCATTGCGGCTACTTCCAGCTGAATAGCAACATCTACACCAGAGCTCAAACTTCCTAATGTAGTAGACCCAAGCAATTCTGCATCCCTATTATGCGCTGCTTTTGGAAGATTGGCTGTCATACTATGCATGGATTCAAATCGCATTTCCCAACCAGGTGAAATAGCACCTCCCAAAAAAACGCCCTCTTTCACAATGTTATATGTAATGCAAGTTCCCATAGTAAGGAGTAAAAAAGAGTCGTTTCCTTCTAAGAAATATGAATTACACAGCCCCCAGCGATCCATTCCCAAGGTTAACATATCTTGATAATTGCTTTTTAACGGCATTGAATCTTCAGAAGAAATAAGACGAATCGGATTTTTTAAACCGGATAAAACTGCATCATTACCTGTGGCATAACCAAAAATTATTTGATCT
>JAYOSU010000001.1:101874-109305 GCA_038139395.1 Cryomorphaceae bacterium | reverse complement strand
AAGACTCTGGTATGCCAGGTACTTCTCGTTACATTACAACTAAGAACAAGAAGAATACGCCGGATCGTATGGAGTTGAAGAAATACAACCCCGTACTCAAGCGTATGACTGTTCATAAAGAGATTAAATAAGATGGCAAAGAAAGTAGTAGCAACGCTGAAATCAGGCGACTCTAAGCAGTACACCAAAGTAATCAACATGGTAAAGAACGATAAAGGTTCTTACACTTTTGAAGAGCGTGTTGTAGGTAAAGATGAAGCTAAAAACTTCCTAAAATAAAGTCTGTCTTTATTCACGATATTTGAACCACTCTAGCACTAGAGTGGTTTTTTTATTCTAAGCCTTTGCATTATGAGCTTTTTTAAGAAATTCTTCACCAGCGACAAAAAGGAAAACCTAGACAAAGGGTTGGATAAAACGCGCACATCTGTATTTGAAAAGATTACTCGTGCCGTAGCAGGGAAGAGCAAGCTAGATGACCAAACGCTGGATGAAATTGAAGAAGCCCTAATTCTTTCAGATGTTGGCTTAGATACCACCGTGAAAATCATTGAAGCTTTAGAAGAGCGGGTAGCACGTGATAAGGTCATGGGTGAAAATGAGATGATGGAAATGTTGTATGAAATTATCTCAGACCTCATGCAACACACCAGCGGCGCATGGGAAGATTTTGAATTACCCAAAACAGATGGTCCTTACGTTCTAATGGTAGTTGGGGTAAATGGAGTAGGCAAGACCACAACCATTGGAAAACTTACCCATCAATTCAAAGCCAAAGGATATAAAGTGGTTTTAGGGGCAGCGGATACCTTTAGAGCCGCAGCTATTGATCAACTGGTGGTATGGGGAGAACGTAATGACGTGCCTGTAATCAAACAACAAATGGGTTCTGACCCTGCCTCGGTGGCCTTTGATACCATTGAGCATGCCGTGAGTTCCGGTGCAGATCTGTGTATCATTGATACCGCAGGTCGATTACACAACAAAAAGAACCTTATGAACGAGCTTTCAAAGGTTAAGCGCGTCATGCAAAAAGTAGTGCCAGAAGCACCACATGAAGTACTGTTGGTGCTGGACGGTTCCACAGGTCAAAACGCATTGAATCAAGCCAAAGCCTTTGCAGAAGCCACACAAATCACTTCGCTAGCCGTTACCAAATTGGACGGTACCGCAAAGGGCGGTGTGGTCATTGGAATTTCTGACCAACTGAGCATTCCTGTAAAATTCATAGGTGTTGGGGAAGGCTTAGAAGACCTACAACTTTTCAATCCCGAGGCCTTTGCTTCAAGCTTATTTCAGAAATAAATGCGCACACGCTCTACCCGTAAAAACAAAATTAACGTAGTCACTCTAGGCTGCTCAAAAAATATCTACGACAGTGAAGTACTGATGGGTCAACTCAAAGCCAACGGCAAAGAGGTGGTTCATGAAGCTCCAGAAGAAGATGAAAACAATATTGTAGTCATCAATACATGTGGTTTCATTGATAACGCAAAAGAGGAAAGCATCAATACCATCTTGCATTATGCAGATAAGAAAGAGCGTGGTGAGGTGGAAAGGGTATATGTTACTGGTTGTTTATCAGAGCGTTATAAGCCGGACCTTGAAGAGCAAATTCCAGACGTAGATGCCTATTTTGGAACCCGCGACATGCCTCAATTGCTCAAAGTCTTAGGAGCTGATTATAAGCATGAGTTGGTAGGAGAGCGCATGACCACCACGCCAAAGCATTTTGCCTATTTGAAGATTGCAGAAGGGTGCGACCGCCCGTGTAGTTTCTGTGCCATTCCATTGATGAGAGGAAAGCATAGAAGTACACCCATTGAAGACCTAGTTACAGAGGCGGAAAAGCTAGCCGCAAAAGGCACTAAAGAACTCATTCTCATTGCTCAGGATTTAACCTATTACGGCCTTGACCTCTACAAAGAGCGCAAGCTTGCAGATTTATTGCGTGCCTTAGTAAAAGTAGCCGGTATAGAGTGGATTAGGTTGCACTATCTCTTTCCAACAGGATTCCCAGATGATGTATTGGATGTGATTCGCGAAGAGCCTAAAGTGTGTAACTACATAGATATCCCACTCCAGCATATAGCAGATCCTGTATTGAAAAGTATGCGCCGAGGAACCACTAAGGCAAAGACAGATGCTTTGCTGGATAAAATGCGTGAAAAAGTGCCAGGAATCACTATTCGTACTACACTAATTGCCGGATACCCGGGTGAAACGCAAGAGGATCATCAAGTAGTCTTAGACTGGGTTCAACAGCAACGTTTTGACCGATTGGGCGTATTTGCCTACAGCCATGAAGAAAACACCCATGCTTTCAATCTAGAGGACAATGTTCCGGCAGAGGTAAAGCAGCAGCGAGTAGATGAGATTATGGCTCTTCAAATGGAAATATCTAGAGCCCACAATGAAAAGAAAGTGGGCCAAGAGTTCCGCGTGCTAGTGGACCGTAAAGAGGGAAGTCATTTTGTGGCACGCACAGAGTTTGATTCGCCAGATGTAGATAATGAAGTGCTTATTCCTGCGGAAGATATTTACCTGAAAATTGGTGATTTCTGCACGGTAAAAATTGTGGAAGCGCACGATTACGATCTCATAGGTCAAGTCATAGATTAGTTCATTTCTGTTGTTCACAGCATTTGTGAATAGCTTGATATTTTCCGGGTCTTCTGTACACATTTCTAGGATGCAGAAGCGTTATATTTACGTTGATGGTACAAAAGAAGATCTTGCGGTTGGTGTGTTATGCAGTATGGTTACTGCCCTTGAGTATCTATGCATCTACAACAACACACTCGTGGTCTTTAAAAGGGGAGGCAGGAAGTTTTGCGCCAGCGGGCTGGAGTCATCTTGAAGTGCCTGCATTAACCAGGGTTCAAGCGGTTCGCATGAAATTGGTGATTAACCCCCTTGTGGATGAACGCTTTGATCCTGTAAAAGGTAAAAAAGCAGCGTTGAATTTTTATCAGATAAAGGACACTATAGCAGAGGCCGGCATAATCATAACGGCAGGCACTGTGCTTCTCGCAGATTTAGCTGTAGCTGCGGATTTGCCCTTACGCATTTTGGAAAATAATAATCCGCATGTATTGCGTGATGTGTTGCCAAAAGGAACGGCCATTTACGGACTCAACTACGAACCTTCTCCGTCAGAGGCGCTTGCAATGGTTGAAAAGCAAGAGAAGTACACTACAGAATTGGCGGTGCAATACCAAAAAAGACGCAAGCAAGTACTTAGCTTTATGCCAGATCCCAGCACGCACAGTGCCTCAGTGTACGTAGTGCGCAGCGGAGACTACCTTGGTAAGATAGCTTCGCGCTCAGGAGCCAGCGTCAGTGATATTCGCAAGTGGAATAAGCTTAAAGGCAACACCATCTACCCGGGGCAGAAACTTACTGTTTGGAGGCCTAAAGGAGCTAAACCAAGCGCTGAAGACGTAGCATCGGCTCCAGAGAAGAAAGAAAAAGAAGTCATTGCTGTGCCCTCAACTCAAGACCAATCATTCCTAACCTATGAGGTGAAACCTGGGGATACACTGTGGAGTATTGCGCAGAAATTTCCGGGTGTAAGCGCAGATAACCTTAAGGCCTACAATAAAAGAAATGCGCTTATTAAAGCGGGTGAACGCCTAAAGATACCAACGCAAATGATTACAGATTATTCACCTGAGAAATACCCTGCGGCACAGTAATCAATGAATAAGCCCGGACACTTTTTTGGCTTTCTTGTGGTATTGGCCCTTGTAGTTAGTGCCTTGAGTTTACTTATTGGCGGGCGGTCACTTGAAATGGGAGATACCGCCCTGAGTTACTACAGCCCATCGGAACTTTTTGGTCCCTTCTGGAAGGGAGCAGATAGCGTAATTGTTGAAGTAAAAGAAAACATTGCGTTAGAAGCACTCATTGGAGAGAGCGATTCCATTGACGCTTCCCTTGAAGATAGCAGCAGCCAGCAGGAAATCATCATACCAAACAACCTGGCTGTTCAACAAGCGGCTCCATTGGACACCACCATACAGGTTTCAGACATCATGATGTTTGCGCCATTCTTTGATGCTCTGGCATCCATGAAAAGCAACGAAACAGAAAACGTACGCGTTCTTCACTTTGGAGATTCACAGCTTGAAGGCGACCGCATTACCATGCAATTGCGAGATGCCTACCAGCGCGAATATGGCGGGACTGGTTTTGGATACACGGCATTAAAGCCCTTAGTTGCTCCGTCGTCATTGGCTTTTAATAATTCGGAAGGCTTTATACGCAAAACAGTATTTGGGAGAAGGGACACCGCCTTTAAAGATATGAAGTACGGCCACCTAGGATCCTTCACCTTACTGGGACCTACAGACAGTTCTTCTTTTGAAGGTTCTGTAACTTTTGAAAAACGCAATTGGGGATTCAGCAGGGCGCGTAATTTTACGCGTGCCAAGATGCATATGGAAGGTACGGCGCCTACCCGCGTGGAGGTTTTTGTTGAAGACACCTTATTCTCAACGCGTATTTTTCCGGAAGGAGAATGGACCTTGGCCATTGAAATTCCCTACACCCAAGAATTTGATTTAAAACTAACCTCCAAAGCTCAGGCTAGAATATACGGGATCAGCTTTGACAGTCCGTACGGCTTTCATGCGGACAACGTGGCCATGAGGGGAGCGTCAGGGATGATTTTCTCCAAGATGAACGACGAGCAGTTCGCAAAATGCCTGCAAAGAGAAGGCTATGATTTAATCATCATGCAGTTCGGTGGGAACGGTGTTCCGTACCTAAAAGATGAAGCACATGCGGGAAGGTTTGCTCGTGCTCTTGGACGTCAAGTGGGGCATATTCAGCGATTGTATCCAAAGGCGGCAATATTGTTTATTGGACCCTCTGATATGGCTAGAAAAGAAGGATTAGAGATGAAGTCTTACCCCTTAATTGCTTCATTAAAAGAGCAGTTAAGAGCTGAAGTTCTCCGCAGAGGAGCAGGATACTGGGACCTATATGATGTCATGGGCGGTGAAGGGTCCATGGTGCAATGGGTAGAAAACAAACCTGCATGGGCCGTAAAGGATTACATTCACTTTACACCAAAAGGAGCCTCCAAAGTAGGCTATGCGTTGGTAGAAGCGCTCAAAGAATTAGAAGTGGAATACCAAGGCGTTTTAGCTGAACTAGCTGCAGAAAAGCAGCGTATACAGGATAGCACAGCTGCCTTTAAAATGAGCCAGGGTACTGGAGTGGAACTATGATCAGAACATTTGTCATAGCATTCCTGCTTGGTGCTGCTTCTATGCAGGGCCAAGAGCATGTTGAGGCCCTAGCCTTGAAATATCCGTTCCTTGATACAGCCAAAAACCACATGAAGTATTATGGAAGTGAACAGGCACTTAAAGGATTCTTCAACAAACTAGACCAAGCCATATTTGATTTTGAAGGTAAAGTGAACATAGTGCATGTAGGCGGTTCACATGTTCAAGGAGGCATGCTGAGCCACACGTTGCGGATGCACCTTGGTCAATTGGCACCAGAACTTAATGTAGAAAGAGGTTTCTTCTTCCCACACCGATTGGCAAACACCAACATGCCAAGAAACATTTACATTAGGAAAATGGGCAAATGGGAGGGATGTAGAAACAGTATTCCTAAAAACAACTGTCCGTGGGGATTTTCAGGGATTGATGCCATTACTTACGACAAGGATGCCGGTTTTATCCTTCAAAGCTTCATGGAGAATGAAAAACCATACCGATTCAATGAACTCAGGATTTTTGAGCACATGGCTTCCAGCACAATGCAGCCATTTAGCCAACCTCCTCCAGATAGTATTGTAATAGATACGGTGGCCGGAGTTCGCCGGTGGTTCTTCAATGAAATGATTGATAGCATTGTAGTCCACTTTGACAGCGTTCAGGGGGACGCTCAATACATTTTACAAGGATTGCAAATGGTGCGCCCAGAAAGCGGCTTAGTCTATCATGCTTTAGGCGTAAACGGTGCAGCAACCAAGTCCTTTTTGCGCAGCGAAAATTTTGTAGCTCAGGGTAAATATGTTGAGCCTGACCTGGTCATCTTTGGTTTGGGGATAAACGACGCCTACAAGCCAGATAATGCTTGGTTTCCAGAAGAATACGGTGCACGCTACGACACGCTTGTGCATTGGTTCCGTGAAATCAATCCAGATTGTGAATTCATCTTCATGACCAATAATGACAGCTATTACAAGCGCCGCACCCCCAATGAACACGCCTTGGATGTAGTGGAACAGATGAAACAACTCAGTAAGCGCCACAACGCTGCAGTATGGGATTTGTTTGGAGTGATGGGCGGCTTGAATTCAATCGCTATTTGGGAAGAACACCGTTTAGCCAAGGCGGATAAAATTCATTTCACTAGTGCGGGTTACCGTCTGAATTCTGATTTATTATTCTGGGCTATTTGGGAGGAATACGAGAAACACTTAAAAACTTTGCAGGACTAATGAATTGGGATCTACTACAAGGTTGGTTGACCTACCAGGCAAATAGTCCGCTACTTTTTACCCAAAAGTACTTCTGGATCTTCTTTGGATTGGTGATGGGTGGGTATTCACTAGTCTATAAGCACACGGCGCGCAGAAACATATTCTTATTCCTAGTAAGCTTATTCTTTTACTATAAAACAAGCGGTTTCTACTTCTTCATTCTCCTGTTCTCTACGGTGGTAGATTTTTTCATTGGTCGTGCCA
Source organism: Cryomorphaceae bacterium (assembly GCA_038139395.1). Lineage (GTDB taxonomy): Bacteria > Bacteroidota > Bacteroidia > Flavobacteriales > Schleiferiaceae > UBA10364. The sequence continues at coordinate 102,593 of JAYOSU010000001.1, read as the reverse complement.
TATACAAGAACAAGATTAAATGGCAGCGCCAAACGTTTGTAGCACTTTCCGTAGTGGTGAACTTACTGGTATTGGGGTACTTCAAGTATGCCTATTTTGTGGCCGATTTTATTTACGACCTCACCGGTATTGAAATTGCCGTGCAAAACACATTTGCGCTTTGGACAAACAAAGCCTTGGGCACCAATTTCATCTTTGAAAAGATTTTACTCCCGGTTGGAATTAGCTTTTTCACGTTCCAAACCATTAGTTACAGCGTGGACATCTACCGCGGTCATATCAAGCCGGTCAAAAACATTCTAGATTTTGGCTTTTACGTGAGCTTTTTTCCGCAACTGGTGGCGGGTCCAATTGTACGCGCCTCTGAATTCGTTCCACAAATCTACGCCCCTTACAGTTTGAGTAAACAACAAGCAGGATTAGGAATTTTTTGGATTCTCAATGGCTTGCTTAAAAAACTATTTTTGGCCGATTACCTAGCGGTGCAGTTCATTGATCGTGTTTTTGATAACCCGCAGCTTTACAGTGGTTTTGAAACCTTGAGCGCACTTTTTGGCTATTCCTTGCAGGTTTATGCAGACTTTTCAGGATATACAGATGTGGCCATAGGAATAGCAATGCTCTTAGGATTTACGCTACCAAAAAACTTTAACAGCCCGTACAAAGCGTCCTCTGTGGCCGATTTCTGGCGCCGCTGGCACTTGTCTCTTTCCACATGG
>JAYOSU010000001.1:82030-101774 GCA_038139395.1 Cryomorphaceae bacterium | reverse complement strand
TGGTATAATAGAGCTATAGGGCTTGCATTAACATTAATCTTCATCACCTTTACACGAGCATGGTTCCGCGCGCCAACCTGGGAAGGGGCTATTGCTATCTTGAGTAAGATTCCAACGGATTTTGGATGGTCTACCGCAGCAGAGGTAGTTGCTTCCAATTGGAAGTTCTACGTAGTCTTAGTATCAGGTTATTTAATACATTGGATTCCTTCCATATACAAAGGGCAAATGCGTCAGTGGGTCAGCAACAGTTCGCCTTATGTGCTGTTTCTACTAGCCCTAGCTTCTTCGCTGGTCATCTATCAAATTCTTAGTGCGGAAGTACAGCCGTTTATTTACTTTGCTTTTTAGGACTTGCTCACTATATTGAGGAGTAAGACCAACAGCCATGAATAAGAAGATTTTTCCAGCCACACTTCTCGCAGTAATTCTTCTCTTGGTACTTTTTGGCGATCTTTTTAATTCTCCCTCGGATAAAACTATTGGTCCCGTATTGGTTCCGCTCTACGAACATCCGCAGCAGGTCAGTTTTAGGGGCTTACACGCAACGGATGATTCCGTGGTAGTGGTAGGCGGTAGTGACGGAGTTTTTGGCTTCTCCACAGATGCAGGCGAACAATGGGATTTCCAAACCTTGCCACAAGCCTCTGAATGCCAATTCCGTTCTGTTTGGGCACTTAATCACAAGACTTTTTTGGCTGTTAGTGCCGGAGCGCCCTCCTATATATATTTAACAGAAGATGGAGGCAACAACTGGTCTCGGGTTTTTGAAGATACCGCTCAAGCTACTTTTTTAGACGGAATTCAATTTGTGAACGATACACTCGGTTATATCTATGGAGATCCCGTGGATGGATATTTCAAACTACTGCGCACCGCCGATGGCGGCAAGTCCTGGAATGAAATCCAAGGGCCAGAGGCCATAGATGGGGAGGTGAGCTTTGCTGCCAGCGGCTCCGCCATTGCATTGGGAAACAATATACTGTCTATTGTTACTGGAGGAACAGTATCAAGGCTTCACGTCACTATGGACTGGCTTAATGCAGACGGGTGGATAGCTTCACCTATAGAAATGGCTCAAGGTCTTCCTTCACAAGGAGCTTTTGCCCATTATTGGTCAAATGATAAGTTATTTATTGTGGGAGGAGATTACATGAGGGAAGAAGACACTTCAGGTACGTCCATTGTGGCGGATTTATCCACAGGACAAGACGATGAATCCACCATGAAGAAACTGCGAAAATTACCTTATACCTCTGACGTTAGTGGAGACGGCCAATTCATTTATTTTACGGGAACAAAAGGAATGCGGTATTTAGACAGCACACTGCATGTAATGGACACTACCGCTATGCATACTTTGGTCTTTAGCGGGAAATATGTATTTTCCTCTGGCCCACAAGGCAGAATAGGAAGAATATTTAATGGAACTCAAAAGGAACTACGTACACTTAAAGCAAAGTTAGATTAATGGAAGCAACGCCAAGCTCAGGTTTAAAAGGACTCACTCAGAACTGGAAAAGCGACATAATCGCAGCAGTAAGTGTTGCATTGATTGCGCTGCCCCTATCTCTAGGTATAGCCCTGGCAGCCGGAGCACCTGCTATGTCCGGCATTTTTTCTGCGGTAGTTGGTGGAGTAGTAACCACGCTTTACCGCGGTGGGCATGTTTCTGTCAACGGTCCTGCCAAAGGCGTCATTGGCGTGATACTTCTGGGCATAGTTTTGTTGGACGATGGAACAGGGCAAGCCTTTAATTATGTTTTAGCGGCCTTTGTAGTTTCGGGAGCGCTTCAAACCTTGTTAGGTCTGTTCAAACTGGGGAAAATAGCGGACATTTTTCATGCCTCTGTCATCCAAGGCTTATTGGCGGCCATTGGAATTATCATATTCGCCAAACAAATCCATGTGGCGCTCGGTACGCATTCAGAAAGTTCAAGTATTGTTCAAAACCTTGTGGATGCCGTGCTAATGCTTCCTCAAGCCAATCCTTTTGTGGTAATCATTTCACTGGTAGGTCTGTTGATGCTGTTATTCAATTCTAAAATCACTAACAGATTCTTTCACTTTCTTCCGGTACCCATGTGGGTTATAGCCCTTTCTTTGCCCTTTGCGTATGCCTTTAATTTCTTTCAAGAGCACACACTGTCGTTTTTGGGTAAGGCCTATTCTGTAGGTCCTGAATTGCTTCTAGACATTCCGGATACCATCACCGAATCCATTATGCATCCAAATTTTGGTAAAATTGCTACGCTGGAATTTTGGTCCATAGTCTTTTCAATACTCATCATAACGAGTATTGAGCATCTAGCCATTGCCAAAGCAGTGGATAAAATTGATCCGTACAAGAGAAGGACAGATCTCAATAAAGACTTAACGGGAATTGGCCTAAGTACCATGGCCGCAGGACTCATCGGTGGCTTACCTATAATTTCTGTAATCATCCGAAGCACGGTAAATATTCACAACGGGGCTAAGACCCGATGGTCTAACATGTACCAAGGCTTACTGCTTCTATTGTTCATTGTGGTCTTGAGTCCAATTATGAGGCAAGTGCCTTTGTGTGCCTTCGCTATCCTTTTGGTACATACTGGATTCAAATTAGCATCACCGGCTGTATTTAAGCAGGTGTATAATCAAGGAATAGAACAGTTGGTATTCTTTATAGTCACCATGGTACTTACGCTATACACCAATTTGCTTATAGGTTTATTAGGCGGTTCCATCCTTGTTTTACTTACCCATATTTTATTGGCAAGACTGCCGATTGGGCAATTTTTCAAAATGATTTATAGTGCCCGTACCCGTCTTATAAGCCTACCGGATGGCAATTTGAGTTTAAAAATTAGGGGAATAGGAAACTTTTTGGGTATCATAAAAATCGACAAGCTAGTAAGTCAGATTCCGGAAGGAGCCAACGTAAATGTGGACTTGTCAGAAACTCGGCTTGTAGATATGGCTTACATGGACTATCTCGTTGAATTCATAAAGAAGCAAAGAGAAAGTGGTGGAAAGGCAAACATTTCTGGTTTAGATGCGCACATATCTTCATCACCCTACAACAGAGCCTTGAAATTTATAGTTACAGATGCCTCCATTCGGTTGACCCACAGACAGAAACGTCTAAGAAATTTAGCTACAGAAAGGGATTATACGTATTCGAGTGAGGTGAATTGGCAGACTTCATACCTCAAGCAATTTCACTTTTTTGAAATCAGACCTATTGAGCGCAAATACAATTGTCTTAATGGCTCATTCAAAGAATTGAACGTGTCGTGGGAAATAGCGGATGTGATGTTTAATGAGGGTCAAACATTTACTGCGGAGACGTTTAATACCACTTTGATGGTGTTGAAACTCAATAGAAAGTTGCCCATTTTTACCATGGAAAAAGAAAAAGCGTACGAACGTTTGTTTGATCGCGTGATTGCATTAACAGGGTACAAGGACATCGAATTTGAGATGTACCCCAATTTCTCCAGAAAATTCTTAGTGATGGGAAATCATGTAGATGAGGTTCGCTCGTTATTTACCAATGAAGTCATCAGTTTCTTTGAGGAACACCAGATTTCTCATATTGAAAGTAATGGCGAGGCGCTTTTGATTTTCAATAAGTTGAAATTGGCTCGAACAGACGAAACGCTAGAATTTATAAAATACGGTGAGGAGTTAGCAGCATTATTGCAGTCAAAAAACGCCTAGTATAGGCCCCCAATACGTATTTTTGCACAGCACTTGTGAATATGCATATCACAGTCACCTAATAATTTGAGCGTATGAGCATGTTAGGTTTGAAATTACCTACCGATCCGAGATGGGCGAATGTTGCTGAAAAGAACATTGAGGAGATACTTACGGACCATGCCTATTGTGAGCAAAAGGCCGCTTCCACCGCTATAAGTCTGATTGTGGGCTATCCAGAAAAGTCAGATTTAGTAGATCAAATGACCGCTCTAGCGCGGGAAGAAATGGGCCATTTTCAAATGGTACATAATAGAATTCTTCAACGCGGATTGGTTTTAGGAAGAGAGCGCAAGGACGCCTATGTGAATCAGCTCAATCAATTCTTTCCAAAAGGCGGCAGTAGGGAAGTTAGACTCATTCATCGACTTTTAATCTGTGCCTTGATTGAGGCTCGTTCTTGCGAGCGATTTCGGGTGCTCAGCGAAAACTTGAAAGACAAAGAGTTGTGTGAATTTTATCATACATTGATGATATCTGAAGCAAACCATTACACCATGTTCCTAAAATTGGCGCGCCAGTACGGCGAGCGAACAGAGGTGGATAGACTATGGAATTCCCTTTTAGAGTATGAAGCCGAAGTGATCTCAACCTTAGGAACGGAAGGTTTGATACACGGTTAATCTTGAACCTATTACAACAAAATATATGAGTACCGATTTAAAATCTACAGCGCTTGAGCAAATACATATTGCTTTGGGTGCTAAAATGGTTCCCTTTGCAGGGTATAATATGCCCGTACAATACAGCGGATTGCGTCAAGAACATGCCGCAGTGCGGGAACAGGCAGGAATGTTTGACGTTAGCCATATGGGCGAATTTTTTGTGGAAGGCCCGGATGCCATACCGTTTCTTCAAAAGGTTACATCAAATGATGTAAGTAAACTCATACCAGGTAAAATTCAATATAGTTGCTTTCCAAATGAACAAGGTGGTATTGTAGACGATCTGTTAGTATACTGTTTTTCAGAAGAGCATTTTTTGTTGGTGGTGAATGCCTCTAATATGGATAAGGACTGGAACCACCTGCAGAACTATACTTCTGGTTTTGAAGTAGCGTTAAGCAATCAGAGTGACGACTACAGCTTACTAGCGGTACAAGGGCCAAAGGCAACAGAGATTCTTCAAACGCTTACACAAGTTGATCTCAATGAAATTAGATACTACAATTTTGTTATTGGAAGAATAGCTGGTATTGAAGAGGTGATTATTTCCGCTACTGGTTACACGGGAGCTGGTGGTTTTGAATTATATGTGCCTAATGAACATGCAGATAAACTCTGGAATGCTGTTATTGAAGCAGGGGAACCTCATGGTCTTTTGCCAGCGGGATTAGGCGCTAGAGATACGCTTCGTTTGGAAATGGGTATGTGTTTATACGGTAACGATATTGATGATACTACAAGTCCATTGGAGGCAGGTTTAGGATGGATCACCAAATTCTCAAAGGACTTTATCTCCTGTCAAACTTTTGCCAAACAGAAGGAAGAAGGACTTTCCAAGAAGCTAGTAGGTTTTGAGATGATAGATAGAGGCATTCCACGTCACGGTTACGAAATCACGAAGAATGGCAAAGTAGTAGGTAGGGTAACGTCCGGAACAGCGAGCCCATCTACAGGAAAAAATATTGGAATGGGCTATGTGCCCATAGAGCTATCAGCAGAGGGCAGTGAGTTTGACGTGCTAATAAGGAATAAAAGCATCAAAGCACAGGTAGTTAAACTTCCTTTTTACAAAAAGAGTTAGTCCAAATAAAATTTGAAATAAAATATGAACCCCACATAGGACCTTGCCTATGTGGGGTTTTGTTATTACAAGTGTAATAGATGTGCTAAAGTTGGTAGTAAAAAAGTGGCACTGCTTTCCTCAGCGCCACTTTAACCCAAATACAAACAGAGTGAATGGAAAGTCGGTTTATTCTACAGAAACTGCCAGTTGAGCTGCTACGGCCTTGCCTGCGGCATGATGACTGTATCTATTCAAATATTCTTCAGTAGAGTATGTATATTCTTTAAAACGGTTGCCGTTCAAACACTTTACCTCTCTAACCATACCTTCAGCTTCATCCAAGAAAACTTCTATTACGCATTCTGGATTGTTAATAGTGTAAAGTGCTTTTGGATCGGTGTGAAATGAACTGTTTTCCGTCATGTGCTTAGTTTTTAAATTTTATTCAACAAAACATTTAATGTTTTGTGGTACCTGCAAAAATATATCAGTATTTTTAGATGAGAAACAAAAATTGACTAAAATTTCAATAAAAAGGTGATATAGCTCATTGTTATTAAAATGAGAATATGACCTTTGTAACCTATCACGAAACGCATGAAACTAGACAAATTAGACAAACAGATTCTTCAGTATTTAGTCAAAGATGCACGCAAGCCCTTTACAGAGATTGCGAAGGATCTATTAGTAAGCCCAGGAACTATTCACGTTCGGGTTAAGAAAATGGAGCAGATTGGTGTAATAAAGAGTACTTCTATTTCTGTGGATTACGCAAAACTTGGTTTTGGCTTTGTGGCCTATGTAGGTTTATTTACCTCTCGATCACTACAAAGCCCAGATATTATTGACCGTTTAAGAGATGTTCCTGAAGTTACGGTGGCTCATTTAGCTACCGGGAAGTATGGCATCTTTTGCAAAATTCGTTGCCGGGATGCATCCCACGCAAAGGATGTCATTTTTAGAATAAATGACATTGAAGGAGTAGAAAATACGGAAAGTATGATTTCGTTGGAGGAGAGCATCAATTCCAATACAGGTTTACTCGACTTGGTCATTAACGAGAGCGAATAGCCAAAGTATTTAAAAAGAAAACCCCCATTAGCTCTCGCCAACAGGGGTTTTACAGCTCAGGTTAGGGGTAACAAGAGCCCGGGTATTTTAATAATATACCTGTCTTCGTACTCGGGCAAAATATTTTGCTAATCGTAAGACTTGGCGGCTATAGCCGTATTCATTGTCGTACCATATGTAAAGGGTCAAACTTTGTCCGTCACTACTGATTTTGGTAGCATTTACATCATAAATACTTGGACATGGATTGCCCACGATATCACTACTTACCAATTCATTGGATGTATTGTAATGTATTTGTTCAATGAGCGGTCCATTTAGCGCAGCCGCTTGGAAAACTTCATTCACTTCTTCCAGATTGGTAGTTTGTATCAACTGTAGGTTTAGTATAGCCAATGAGCCATTGGGTACAGGGACTCGGATGGCACTTGAGGTTAATTTTTCACCAAGTCCTGGTATACATTTATCTACAGCTTTACCCGCTCCAGTTTCTGTGATGACCATATTTAATGCTGCAGCACGACCTCTTCTGTACTTCTTGTGCATATTATCCACCAAATTCTGATCATTGGTGTATGCATGAATGGTTTCAAGGTGCCCTCTTTCAATTCCATAGGTATCGTTTATGACTTTGAGAATAGGACTTATCGCATTCGTAGTGCAGCTTGCCGCACTTATAATCTTATCCTCATCCGGGTTTACCATAAGTTGATTAACCCCGTGTACTACGTTCTTTATACCTTTTCCGGGTGCCGTTAGCAGTACCTTTGAAACACCTTTTCCTTCCAGGTGCTTACTCAAAGCAGCGTCATCTCTGAAGGCTCCTGAATTATCAATCAATAACGCATTGTCAATACCATAGGCCGTATAATCCGCTTTGGTAGGATCTGGTGTAGGAATAAAATAGATGGGTCTTCCATTGACTATAAGCGCTAATTTTTTTTCATCCACTGTAACAGTACCAGGAAAAGTCCCATGAACAGAGTCAATTTTTAGCAATGATGCGCGCTTATGCAAGCTTTGAGCATCAATGCTTCGCACAGCAATAGCTCTGAGACGCAATTGCCTTCCGCTTCCCTCTTGAGCAATTAGTTCTCGAGCAAGAAGTCTTCCGATTCTACCAAAACCAAAGAGAACAACGTCTCGGGCTTCAGTTTTTGAGCTCCCAAAAAATGAACTTAATTGGTTTACTATAAATTCTTCGGCGCCTTGTTCTGTATTCGCCCATTCAAAGGTCAATCGTCCAATGTCCAATTTGGCATTTTCAATCGCCGTCTTTTTTAAGGTAGATAACATTTCAAGCGTATCATCTACATTAATGGTTTTTCCAACGACTTCCTTTGCGTATTGATGAAGCTCTAGAATTTCGCTGGCCTTACAATCAATTAAGGTATTTCGGAACATTACGATCTCGACACTTCGGTCGTAAAATAGCTCGTGGACACAGGCAATGATGTCAACAGCCATTCGTTCTGCACGTATCCGTGCTTGAACTTTTTGAGAGTACTCTTTCTGAGCAATCATATGTAAAAATTGGTGGTTCTGCTTTCGAAGTTACATCAGAAAAGCACCTCATTGTACTTCTTGAACAAAAAAATAATCCACTGTAAAACAGTGGATTATGATAAAAATAAGGTGTGTATTTTTTACACTTTCAGCATATTTTTTTCTTGTTTTACCATTCAAAGGCGTAATAGTTTGCTTTTCCATTGTTTTCAAAACCTTGAATCAAGGCGCCGTCACCTGGATTAAATTGCTGAATAAGACGTTCAAATTTTGCAATATCATCAACGTATACATTGTTCAATTTTACAATGATGAATCCTTTGGGAATTCCTGCCTTTTGAAATCTCCCTCCAAGAACCTCATCAACTTTGACACCATAGCGTAGGCCAAGTTTTCTTTTTTCATTGATGGTCAATTCACTCAGTTTTGCACCATAGGATCTAATAATCTCCTCCTCCTTGGTCAACATCTCTGTAGTTCCCAGGCGGTTTTTTAAAACCATGCTGTATTGTTGGTTAATACCGTTTCGATTTACTAATACATTCAATTGCTCTCCCGGACGGTGGCTACCAATAGCTTCGGTGAGATCCGCTCCTGTGCGTACTTGCTTTCCATCTACATTGATGATTACATCACCTTTTTTAATGCCAGCCTCATCTGCAGCGCCACCTTCTATAACATTTGCTACATACACTCCTGAGTTTATTGTTAATTTTAATTCTTCACTAAGTGATGCGTTAAGTTCATTGTAGTTAATACCCATAAACGCGCGTTGCACGCGTCCAAACTCTTTAAGATCTCCTACAACCTTCATTACAAGATTTGCTGGTACGGCAAAGCTATATCCTTCAAACGAACCGCTTCTAGAAGAAATAGCCGTGTTTATTCCAACTAGTTCTCCACCAGTATTTACAAGCGCCCCACCTGAGTTACCCGGATTCACTGCGGCATCCGTTTGAATGAAGCTTTCAATAGCACTTTGTTCATCTATGATATTGATATCACGTCCCTTTGCTGAGATAATCCCGGCAGTCACGGTACTTGTCAAATTAAATGGGTTACCCACGGCTAGTACCCATTGGCCCAGTCTAACTGCATCCGAGTTGGCTACTACGATTGTCTTTAAATCTTCAGCATCAATTTTTAATAAAGCAATGTCTGTGGTAGGATCGGTTCCTATTAAAACAGCTTCATACTCATTATTATTAGCAGTGACCACAGTGATTTCCTTAGCGCCACTAATCACATGGTTATTGGTGACAATAAAACCGTCTGAACTTAAAATGACTCCTGAACCCGAACCTTGTATCTCCTGTTTCTGAGGTGTGGAGGGACGACCAAAAAATAAATCGTTAAAAGGGTTGTAATAATTCTGAGCACGTTCTGCGGTGATTTTAACGTGCACCACGGCCTCAACAGAGGCTTCCGCCGCTACTACAAAATCTGTAGGTACTGCGGCGCTGCTTGAAGGGAGGTTTGCTAGAGCAGTTGGAGCTGAGCTTTGTGTATTTTCAATAACTACTGTTTTACCAGTCCAGCCTAATGCATGAGCTCCTGCCAATGAAATTATACCACCCACAGCAAATAGTAGAATAAACAAACCGATTGATTTAGCATTCATCTTCATAGTATTTCCTTTAAATTGAATAACGTAATAACTTCAAATTATACACCAATCAACGTATATATTCTGCGGAGGTGCATAACTTTAACGCCTTTTAACACCAATTGAGGGATGAACCTAAGGTTTTATAAATACCAAGGCGCAGGAAATGACTTTATCCTGCTAGACTGTCGCGAGCAACGAGTCAATTTGTCTAAAGAACAGATTAGCAAGATGTGCGAACGAAAGTTTGGTATAGGGGCAGACGGATTAATTTACTTAGAATCCCCAAGAGTGTCCAGCGATCATTTTTATATGGTCTACTTCAATGCTGATGGAAGCGAAAGCACCATGTGCGGGAATGGAGGTAGATGTATTGCTAAATTCGCTGAGGACTTGGGTATGGTTGCAGACAAGTTTTACTTTCACGCTATTGACGGACCTCATTGGGCAAAAGTTCAGGCAGATCAAGTTTCCCTTGGGATGTCTGATGCCAAGGCTGTAGAAGCTAGAAATGGAGCTTTTTTTGTGGATACGGGGAGTCCTCATCATGTAGAAGTGGTGGAGCAACATGCGGATGATTTCATCAAATTTGCGCGTCCTATTCGTCTTGCCTACGGTGATAAAGGAGTAAATGTAAATTCTCTTGCGCCCTTGACTAAAGGTTTTTCTATACGTACTTATGAGCGTGGGGTAGAAGATGAAACATTAGCTTGTGGAACCGGTGCGGTTGCAGCTGCAATGGTAGCTGTAGATCAAGGTTTAACAAATTCTCCAGTTCGTATCAGTGCGCTTGGTGGAGAGTTATTGGTGCGATTTAACGGTAAGGGTCCATTCACAGAAGTTATTTTGGAGGGGCCTGCATCTAGAAGTTTTGAGGGCATTTGGGAAGTATGATTAAGGTAGGAGATATAGGGTTTTTACGTGCTCTAGAAACAAGTGATTTAGATTGGCTTTATTCTATTGAGAACAATTCCGAATGGTGGCATCTTGGTATTAGCAAGGAACCGTGGAGTAAAGATGTACTCTCAAAGTTTATTCATAGTCAGCCCGGTAATTTAATGAGAGACGGGCAATTGCGCTTGATTTTGGAAGTCGAAGGTTCACCTCTAGGTGCTTTAGATATTTACGATTACGATCCCATTGCGAGGAAAGGAGGTTTAGGAATAGTGATGAATCAAGAAGCACAAGGAAAGGGCTTAGCCAAAATGGCCATGGGTTCGTTTATAAAATACCTTCTACAAACCATAGGTTTGAACATGGTATATGCGGTTACTCCAGTGACCAATGAGGCTTCTATTGCGTTGTTTGAGTCGTTACAGTTTAAAAATTCCGGCACCTTACGCCAATGGGTTTTGCAAAAAGGTCAATTTCAAGATGCGTACCTCTTTCAACTTATTCAGGCATGAGAAAAACCATTATAATTATTGTAGGGGTTATTATTCCCGTTGGATTAATATTTCTAGTCTATAAAGGATACAACGTATTGTTTGAGGCTAATGTAAATGAATCAATAACTCCTTATACCTTATATGTAGATGAAGAGACTTCAATAGATCAAGTGTATGCAAAGTTTATTGAGGATGAGGTATTACTTACTCCAGAGGGGTTTTTGCTGCTTGCGAATAAAAAAGGACTTGTATCTCCTAAGCCGGGTCATTACATCATAAAAAGTGGTCAAAGCTCAAATAGTATCGTGAATACACTCATGGCTGGTTTTCAAGAACCTGTTACTATACAATTCAACTCTGCTCATGACCTAGAAGATCTTGCGGGTCAACTAAGCAAGCAAATTATGGCGGATAGTTTAAGCCTTTTGGAGGCGTTGAAAACGGAAAGGAAGGGTTGGGAAGGTGCAGCTATTTATGGTGCATACCTTCCGGATACTTATGAAGTTTATTGGAATGCCTCTGCAGAGAAAATTGCTGAAAAAATCTATCAGAATACCGTGAAGTTTTGGTCACCAGCATATTTGGACAAAGCTACTCGACTAGGGCTTTCTGCAGCGGAGGTAAGCACATTAGCTTCCATAGTAATGAAAGAAAGCAGTAAAAAGGATGATAGACCAATCGTTGCGAGATTATATCTAAATAGATTAGCCAAAGGAATGAGTCTTCAAGCAGATCCAACCGTAATCTATGCGCTCAAGAGAATGAATCCGGAAATGGAGGTGAGAAGAGTCTTAAAAAAGGACTTATTAATAGACGATCCTTATAATACCTATAAAATAAAAGGGCTCCCCCCAGGACCTATTTGTATTCCTGATAGAGCAGCCCTTTTAGCGGTCTTAAATGCTCCTTATCATGATTATATCTATATGTGCGCTAATCCTGACAAGCCCGGTTATCATGCGTTCGCAAGGAATTATGCAGGGCATTTAATCAATAAACGCAAGTGGACTGCGTATTTGAATAGACGCAGGATATATCGTTAAATACTACTTCTTTTCAGGGGCAGTTCCACATTTCTAAACACAAGTTTGTCTTCAAAGGCGTCCAATAATATGACATCATCTGCGCTTACTTCGCCCGCAATAATGCTTTTAGATAAAGCGTTTAATACAAGTTCTTGAATCGCACGTTTAATGGGTCTTGCTCCATATTGAGGTTCATATCCTACTTCAGATAGAAAATCAATGGCTTCGGAGGAAGCTTCAAGGGTAATTTGTTGTTTAACCAATCTATTTTTCACAAGCTCCAACTGCAGATTCACAATACTAGCCATATGCTGTTTACCCAGGGGAGAGAATACATTAATCTCATCAATCCTGTTTAGAAATTCAGGTCTCATTGTACTTCTCAACATCCCAATAAGTTCAGGCTTAAGTCGTTGCATTAGCGTTTCATTCTGCTCTCCTGTCCAACTTTCAAGCGCTTCATTAATTATGGAGGAGCCTACATTACTGGTCATAATGATTATGGTATTCTTAAAGTTGACCACACGCCCTTTGTTGTCTGTGAGATGTCCATCATCCAATACTTGAAGGAGTATATTGAAGGTATCAGGGTGTGCTTTTTCAATTTCATCAAGCAATACTACACTGTAAGGCATACGTCTAACGGCTTCAGTTAATTGACCGCCTTCATCATAACCCACATATCCTGGAGGCGCACCTAATAGTCTACTAACGCTATGTTTTTCTTGGTATTCAGACATGTCTATACGAGTGAGTTGTCCCTCGTCATTAAACAGATAGCTTGCCAGTGCTTTTGCCAACTCTGTTTTTCCAACGCCGGTGGTTCCTAAAAACAGAAAACTACCAATTGGCTTATTTGGGTCTCCCAAGCCCGCTCGTGATCTACGTATTGCATCACTTACGGCCACAATAGCCAAATCTTGTCCCACCACACGCTTTTGCAGTTCTTCTTCCAAATGAAGCAATTTAGAACGTTCACTTTCTAACATTTTATTCAAAGGAATTCCAGTCCATCGACTGACTACTTCTGCAATGTCTTCGGAAGTAACTTCTTCCTTAATCATGGTACGATCCGATTCTTCAAGCTTTTTTTCTGCTTTCTCAAGATTTGCTTCTAAGTCTTGCATTAATCCGTAGCGAATCTCAGCTACGCGTCCATAGTTTCCATTGCGTTCTTCACGTTCCGCCTCAGTACGAAGATTTTCTAATTGCTCTTTAGTTTCTTGTATTTGGTCAGCATGTTTTTTTTCTCGTTCCCAAACTGCATTCAGTCCATCGCGTTCTTCGTACAACTCGCCCAGCTCTGATTTAATAGCAGCCAACTTCTTCTTATCGTCTTCACGTTTGATTCCTTCCTGTTCAATTTCTAATTGCAATATTTTGCGATCAAGAATATCTAATTCTTCAGGCTTAGAATTGATTTCCATACGAATTTTTGAGGCTGCTTCATCCATCAAGTCAATGGCTTTATCCGGCAGGAATCGCTCACTAATATATCTAGCACTCAACTCAACGGCACTAATTACTGCAGCATCTTTGATACGAACCTTATGGTGGGTCTCATATTTTTCTTTTATACCACGTAGGATACTTATACTGCTCTCAATATCTGGTTCTTCTACTAGAACTTTTTGAAATCTTCTTTCGAGCGCTTTGTCTTTTTCAAAGTACTTCTGGTATTCATCCAAAGTGGTAGCTCCAATGGACCTTAGTTCGCCTCTGGCTAGAGCAGGTTTAAGGATGTTGGCGGCATCCATGGCTCCTTCACTTTTACCGGCTCCGATTAGCGTATGAATTTCATCTATAAAAAGCAAGATGTTTCCTTCGCTAGCTATGACTTCTTTAACAACAGATTTTAAACGTTCTTCAAATTCTCCCTTGTATTTAGCGCCGGCAATAAGTGCACCCATATCCAAACTGTACACTGTTTTATTCTTGAGGTTTTCTGGAGCATCCCCTTTGAGAATACGCTGTGCCAATCCCTCTGCTATGGCCGTTTTACCTACACCTGGCTCACCCACAAGAATAGGATTGTTTTTGGTCCTTCTTGACAGGATTTGTAGCACGCGGCGTATTTCATCCCCTCTGCCTATTACAGGATCTAAACGACCTTCTTCCGCCATCTTATTGAGGTTCCTGGCGTATTTCTCTAGACTATTGTAGGTGCTTTCCGCGCTTGTACTATTGACCTGCCTGCCTTTACGTAGCGAAGAGATAGACTCTTCTAGAAGTCTTTTAGATAGTCCAGTGTCATGTAATAATTTACCTGCCGTGCCTTTATCCTCCATAAGTGCCATTAACAGATGCTCGCTAGCTACATAATCATCTTTCATTTTATTGGCGATTTGCAACGATTTTTGAAGCAGAAAGGCGGCATCTCTTCCCATTAATGTTTCTGACTGATTGCTAAGAATGGGTAGGCTTTTAACAGCAGCTTCAACTGTCTTTTGAAGCACTTCTTTATTTACTTCAGCTTGCTGTAGTACAAATGGTAAAACGCTACTATCTTCTGTAATAAGTGCCTCCAAGAGGTGAAGAGCTTGTACATTCCCGTGCTTTTTATCCGTAGCTGAAAACTGAGCAGCGGCAATAATTCCTTGGCTCTTGGTAGTGAATTTATCAATATTCATCATTATAGGTTTTGGATTGCATAGGATTAAACAATTCTCATTCCTATAGTTAAAATACTGACATCCTATCAGTTAGGTATTTGTGAACCGGAATATTTGTCTTAAGTTTTGAGTCAATACTGACAAAATCGCACAAAAAAACACCCCCGCCACTTCAAAAGAAGAAGGCGAGGGTGAAAAAAAATAGTTGTGTTGATTATTCAACAATCAGTCTTTGTACGTCAGTTCCTAGAGGAGATAAAGTTTCTACTATGTACATACCTGATGCCCAACCACTAGTTTCAATAGGGTAGGTGTTAACACCTTCCTTACCTTGTACCGTTTGAGTCATCATCAATTGACCTTGGGTATTTCTTACAGTAATAGTCACGTCGGCTTCACTTTGGAATGAAATAGGTAATTGAGCATAGCCTGATGTCGGGTTCGGATGAATCTTTCCTACACCAATATAATGTTCAAGTTCTTCTTCTCCGATTACATATACACGGTCTTGACTATCGCTCTCGTAGAAGCAGAAATCATCTATTGCCCATCCAGCCTTATTGATAGTTTCGTCAGAAGCAAATCTGAATCGGAAGATAGCATTGCGTGCCGTATCTACACTCAAATTAATTTTAGCAGGTATCCATCCACCACTTAATCCGGTCCAACCTGGATTGTAAACATCTAAAGAGGTTACAAAGCTTGTATTAAACCAAGTAGCTCCATAGAGATTGGTACCTACAGTATGCCAGGTAATGCCACCGTCAAAGGTGATGTCTACTGTACCGCCGTCATGGTACAATTCTGTAGAGAACTGATGCATGAATTCGTAGGTATAAATCTGGCCTGAATCAATGGCAAATACCGGCGTAAACAATGATGAAGAATCTCTCTTTTCATAGTTCGCATTTAGATCTGTAACCCATGCATTAGCTCCTGAATTTGTACTTACAATAGGGGCATTGTTTGGTGTACCTTCCTCCCAAATAGAATTTCCATCTTTTATGAAAGTATTTAGCGTTAACCAAGAGTCTATTGTAGGATCGTCAAAATTATTACAGTAGGAGCTGTCTACAGACATGTCTATTTTGCCTAAAACAGTAATATCCTTGCAGATTAAATCATCAGAGGTGTCATTATCTGGTTTGCTATCGGGTAAAGAAGTTCGAACACAAATATTATGAACTCCGCTGGTCGGGTTCACCCAAGGAGCGTTAAATTCATACCAAGCAGTCTTGCGTGGAATCAGCGGTGGGTTAAAGACCACCTTTTCTGGTGTAGACCAGGTCACACCTCCGTCAACACTATATTCTGCCATGCAACTATCCAAAACCTTTGCTCCCGTATTCTTAATATTCACTGTGATGTGATTATTTTGATCCGGTACAGCTAAGTATTCTACGGTAGTTAGATTAATGGGTGCCGCACTGTTTTGAGGGGGCACATAGACTTCTACTTTATCAATGTTCCAACCGTCCTTATTACCACCTACGGTTAGTAAACGAGCCCTTACTACCAATGGAGCCGCAGAGAAATTATAGGCATATAATGGCCAAATACTTGTCTGCTGACCAATAGTCCCTATCCAAGCATCCGCCACTGCGGAAGTCCCCGTATTATACCAATTCGTACTAATAATTCCTTGTGGATCCCATAGGCCAAGTGTTGTCCATTGTCCACCAGCTTGGGTTTCTAAAAGCGCAACGTCTCCAGCTCCTAAATCAATATCGTGGGTAATACGTAATTCTGCACCGGCTATAGTGTCAAAGCCAATGAATCTTGGGAAATATAAGTATTCTTCAAGTCCTCCTTGGGCTACAATATTGACGCCAGATGCGTAGCCGTTATTTCCTCCAAGGGCTGTTATGGAGCCGGTTTTGAATATATTTAGGTCACCAGAAGCGAAGAATCCGCTAGTATCTCCAACGGAACAATTTTCAAAATCTTCAATAAAGCCACCCTGAATGTATTGCTCAGGCCAGCCTGTTGAAGATGTATATGCGCTATCATTCCAAGAATTGCTATCGCCAGTTTTCGTAGTCCACGCGAATACCTCAAAAGAACCCTTAGGCCATGCCACAGTGTTGGTTGCATCAATTGCTACATCTTCCGTACCAGGTGCTATAGATCCTGTGTGTGTAAAACTGTAGGTTGTGCTTACCCCTGCATTTGGTCCACAAGTTGGAGTGACAGTGTAACTAATAGGAATATTGTTTTGAGTTTGTACACCAAAGTTTCTCAAATTGATATTCAATCGCTTGGCCGCAGGTCCACCTGTCATATTGATTCGCGCACCTGGAGTATTGATTCTATCCACACCAACATCAACATTGGCTTTATCAAAAATTGCAATGTCATCAAACGCAATGTCCGCAGCAATACCTAATCCGGATTTCTGAGCAATGAATCTGATTTTAATGATATTGCCAGCTTGGGCACTTAGATCTAACTCATAGTGGCTCCATGGATCTTTTTCATCCGCGAGAGTAACGGCGTAAGGTGACATTGGATTTGACCAGAAATTCTCGCCAGCCTGCACCCATTGTACTCTAATTGCACCTATGTCTGCGCCACACATATGATGACGAAACTGTAATACAGGTTGTGTCATACCTGATAAATCAAGACATCTAGAAAGAAGTGTTGCACTCGTTGGTGAGATACCATAATCGCCTTCTGCAACCAAATAATTTCCTTTTTTACTGTAATCAGAAATGGGGCCTGTACCTACGGTTGGTGTGTAACTTGAACCTACCATGAAAGCATAATTCCCGCTATTACTTGCCGGCGTTGCGGTGAAAACTGTATTTGGGAAAGTACCGGCATTAAACGGCGTGTTGTTACCGGGAACGGTAGCCGCATCATCAAAATCTAAGACGTATGGGAAATTCGAAAACGGTTCTTCATGTACAATACGAATTGGTCCAACGGTATCATTGGAGAAAAGACTGTCACCGGGTAAGTGAGTGTAAACCGAAATGTCGTAGGTACCGTAACTGCTTAAGTCGGGACCTACAGCAAACGTGTAAAAGGTTGAATCTCCAGTTTCTAGGGTTTTGTTCGTAATGTATTCAGTATGGCTTACGGTGGAGGTAGCTCCTGATAAATCCGTATAGTCATAAGACCAAGAAACCGGGATGGTATCTAGCGTCGCACATCCGTTATTCTGCACCCATAAATCTAAAAGTTCATTATTACCATAGGAACAATAACCGTTTTCAGGATTAAATACTTCACGTAGGGCAACCTCGTAAATAGTAGGTTCATAAATATTTATATTGTCTATTGCAATATCACCTCTTGCTCCAGAACCTCTAATTCCAGTGAATCTTAATCTAGCGTAATCACCTATGTAATCCGTAAGGTCAACTGAGTATTTCTGCCACGGGTCGGTAGTTTTAGTTTGTTGTTGTCCAACGATATCTTCCAATAAGGTCCAGTTGCTCGTATTCTTTCCTGTATCTATACTAATGCGAAGCTTATTAATTTCTGAGCCATACATGTGATATTCAAATTCAAGCAAAGCACAAGTCAAATTACTTAAGTCAATACACGGCGGTCTCATGTGAGTAATGTTGTTGTTGTTTCCTTGACTAGCCTCGGTAAAAATGTATTTGCCTAAAATATTAGAAGACGCATCACCATCAGGTCCAGTTTGAGGAGTAGATGTCTGCCCCACTCGAATGGACCATGCATAACCAATCGTATTTTGCGTAGGGATTACATTGAAATTCTTACCTACAGTTGGATTCTGTGATGGCCAACTTCCTCTGTGTGCAGTTCCTGAAAGACCGGCACCGGAACCAGCTACCCAATAAACCGGATCTTCAAAGTCTTCTGTAAATGGAAGGGTGGAAGAGAAGGGGAATGTCGAAGGAGTTGTTGCACCACAAATCGCTGGTAGCGCAGGTTCACGCCAAAATTTATTTGTTGTATTGGTTGCAGATTCAAGCGGACTACGAATAACATTAGGACAGGCACAGTCGAATATTCGAACATACCATTCTATGGTGTCATTCACACTAATTCCGTTAAATGTGTAAGCGAAATTCGCCGCAAGTGGACAACTGTTGGTATTGCTCGGAGTCATTAATGAATCCCGCCAATTAGTCCAAGAACCGGCTGACCAATCGTATCTCCTAAAGTAAATTTTTGAGCTGTCTACCCCTACATTATCCTCGCCTTTAAATCTAACGTCCTGAGTGGGCATGTACCTAGCCCCTATAGGTTGAGCGGGTTGACT
Organism: Cryomorphaceae bacterium; assembly: GCA_038139395.1. GTDB lineage: Bacteria > Bacteroidota > Bacteroidia > Flavobacteriales > Schleiferiaceae > UBA10364. The sequence goes on along the minus strand of JAYOSU010000001.1, from coordinate 82,854 downwards.
TACATTTACCCAATCAATAACAGGTGGTTCCAATTCACAGGGTGCAGCTTCTACCATTATGTTGTCAACAAACCAGCCCGCAAGTGCGTTTGGCGATGGGGTTCCTGTTTTATTGGTCATTACAAAGCGAATCTTACACTGCGCAAATCCGTCTTGATTGTTAACGGGGTCAAAAGCACCTAAGTAGGAGCCTAAATCAAAGGTTTCCCTTGCCCACCACGCTGCAGTTGGAGTAGTTCCTGAATTGTTATTACCAATAGTTGGCCCCTCCCAATAGGGAGATAAAAGGGCAGAAGGGTAAGATAGTTCGTTAAACCATCCTTGACCCGAGAATTGTGGCGACTCTCCTCTGTACTCCGGACCAGTTAAGTTCACCCAAGTAGCTCCGTTATCTCTAGACATCTGTACATACGCTTTTTGTATAAATCGTATTTTACAGATATGGTCAAAAGTGAACCTTACATTCGTATAGGTAACCGTACTGAAAGCATCGGTTTCAAAAACGATTGAATCTGATGCGTAAATCTGGGTATGGAATGAGTTTGATCCCGTAGTGCTCAGAAATGAAGTATCATTCCACGATCTATTCGCATTTAAGGAATCTGTATTGTAATTGGCGGCGATTGAGTCTGCACCTAAAGCGCCGTCAAAATTTTCTGTAAAAACTGTGTCAATTGGTGGGGCAAATTGACCGAATGCTGTAGTTGCAGAGACAACAAAAAGGAGGGTAGCTACTAAGCTTTTCTTCATTGCTAAACGCTTTTGTGTTAACCTTTTTCAGGTACTTACAAATATATAAAAATGACAATGCGCCCGACTTAGCT
>JAYOSU010000001.1:16449-81930 GCA_038139395.1 Cryomorphaceae bacterium | reverse complement strand
GTATTGCCCGATTGTACTGTTTTACCATTGATATCCAAGTGGAATTGGATGTTTGTAATAGGTTGATTCAACTCCTTAATTTTGAAAAATCTACTCACTGCTGCCGAACCATCAAAGGCTTTAGCTTTTTCCCAGGGCAATCCCTTTTTCTTACAATCAGCCTGAACGTCGCGTGCAGTAAAATCTATCCCCAATCCAACTTCATCATAATATTTATGAGCAAAACGTGGTTCGATATGCTTTCCAAGTCGGTTTATTTTGACTACCAATTCTATTTCGTGATGAATTTCCTTGCTGTGTTCTGGAATGAAAAATGGGTGCTTCTTTAAAAGAATAGCCGTGTCCGGTTTCAGGAACACCACCGGTTCTTCTGGAACCGGATTATTTAATTCAGCCGCATGCTTCGCATAATTGCGACCAATACAGATGATTTTCATAATTATCCTTTGTTAAATTCTCTTAATCGAATGGCGGTTAGTACCTTTTTGGTATACAAAGGGAAATCCGCGTTTTGTATCCAACTATAATATCCGGGATTTTCGTTTAGTACTGCTTTTACTGTCCTTCCTCTGTACTTTCCGAAGGTAAAAACCTCTTCCTCACTTTCATTAAAGGCTATGAAACCAGCAAAGTCAGCAACTTTTTGTCTATTAGAAAAATCGGCCAAAAAGTTCATGTCATTTTCTAATTCATCGTATCGCTGTATCTGCGCTTTTAATATTTCATAGGTAGCTAAGACATCTGCTTCTGCGCTGTGTGCATTATCTAGATTTTGATTACAATAAAATTTAAATGCCGCACTCAAAGTTCTTTGTTCCATTCGGTGAAAGATATTTTGAACGTCCACGGCCCTTCTATTGCTCATGTCAAAATCAATTCCAGCACGCAGAAACTCTTCTGCTAAAAGAGGAATGTCAAACTTGTTACTATTGAATCCAGCTAAATCGCTGTCGCTTATCAATTGATGAATCTCAGGTGCGATTTCCTGAAATGTAGGTTCGTTGGCAATGTCATGATCGTAGATTCCATGAACCAAGGAAGAACCGGTTGGGATTGGAATGGTAGGGTTTACTCTCCAAGTATATGTTTCCTCCTCTCCAGATGGATTTACCTTGTGGATACAGATTTCAACGATTCTATCGTTGGTGACGTTCACACCAGTGGTCTCTAGGTCAAAAATGCAAATAGGACGAACAAGATTGAGTTGCATGAAAAAAATATAAGGTTAAAAAAAACCGCCCAAAGGCGGTTCTAAAATACGGTTAATGTACTGAACTTAAATTTCTCTATTCAAATCCCAAGATTCAAGATAATCAGCTACGCGTTTAACAAATTTTCCGCCTAAAGCACCATCTACCACCCTGTGATCGTAGCTATGGCTTAAGAACATTTTGTGCCTAACCGCAATTAAATCTCCTTCCGGTGTTTCCACAACAGCGGGTTTTTTTACGATGGCTCCAGCAGCCATGATGGCTACTTGAGGTTGATTAATGATAGGCGTTCCTAGTAGGTTCCCAAATGTACCTACATTGGTCAAGGTGTACGTGCCACCAGATATTTCATCGGGCTTCAAGGCATTATTACGTGCTCTGCCTGCTAAATCGTTCACCGCTTTAGTTAGTCCCAATAAACTCAACTGATCTGCATTTTTTACTACTGGTACAATTAAATTCCCTGAAGGCAGTGCGGCAGCCATACCTAAGTTAATGGCGCTGTGTTTTATAATATTGGAACCGTCTACGCTCACGTTAATCATAGGGAAGTCCTGAATGGCTTTAACTATGGCTTCCATGATGATTGGAGTAAAGGTTATTTTTTCGCCATGTTTATCAAAAAAGCTGTTTTTCACCTTGTTTCTCCATAAAACCACCTTTGTCATATCCGCCTCAACAAAGGACGTTACATGCGGAGAGGTTTTCACAGAATTTACCATGTGATCCGCAATGAGCTTTCTCATGCGGTCCATTTCAATTATTTCATCTCCAGCGGAAGGAGTAATGCTTGGCGCAGTAGTTGCTGTTTGTGGTGCAGGAGCAGGCGTGGATGCCTGCGCCGAAGGTGTTACTTCTACTTTTGAAGACGCCGCGTTAGCACGACCACCTTCAAGGTAGGTCAAAACATCTTTTTTAGTGACGCGACCGTCCTTGCCCGAACCGGGAATTCCATCCAATTCAGTTTGAGTTATCCCTTCCTCTTTGGCCATGCTACGCACCAATGGGGAATAAAATCTACCATTCGACTTTTTAGAAATAGGTTCATGAATTGCCGGTGGCGCAACGGTTTCTGCAGCCGCAGTGACTTGACTTTCAATTTTTGCTGCAACCTGCTCAACTGGGGTAGATTCTACTTCATTACCGGAAGCAGATGCATCGGTGCCTTCTGTTTCAATAATGGCTATAGCCTCACCAACTTGGGCCACATCATTAACATTACTTATGATTTTGATGAGCTTCCCGCTAACAGGTGAAGGAACTTCGCTGTCTACCTTGTCAGTAGCAACTTCAACAACACTTTCCTCAGCTTCAATGAAGTCACCTTCATTTTTAAGCCACGTGGTAATGGTAGCTTCAGCAACGGATTCACCCATTTTGGGCAGGATTAATTCTAATTGAGCCATTGATATTTCGGTTTATCGACCTCGAATTTACGGCAAAAAACTGTGGTAATTTATACAGTTTAGTATTTGCTTAATTGCCATAAGCGCAATAGATCGGTATGGATTTGAGCCTCTTTTGCATAATCCTCAATGAAGGCTTTAGCATTTTGAGGAAAGTCTAATTCCTTTGGCAATTCTCTGCAAATGTCAAAAATCGGTTCAGGTATTTCGGGTAGTGAAAACTTTTCGCCTAGAGCGGATGTGTAACCAATTAAAGACCTTTTTCCGATTAAGATATTACCTGCGTTTTGAATCCATGCCTTCCAGCCATTTAAGCGCCCAAAGATTAAAGCGGTAAGAAGGGAAGCGGGCACATTGAGTATGAAAAAGGTAAGGACTATCTCATATATTCGTCGCTGCCTTAAATAATTTGGGTCACTTATAAAGTATTGTTTCTTGTAAGTGCTTCCCTGACTTAAGCTGCTGTCGGAACCAATTATAAACCTCTGATGCGGCAATAATGACTTGATTGATGTATGGGATCCGAGTTGTACGGTCAATTCAATGAATTTATCATAACTGATTGAATCGTTATCAATAATGAGCTCATTTATGCGGTGTAATTGAATAAGGGCAACTAGAGTTTCTATATCATTTTCTTCAAGTGGATTCTGTTTCCAAGTAAAAGCAGGATGAACATTACTCTCTTTTAGGATGGACTGCAGCGATTCAAAATTGGAATCTTTCCCGTAGAAAATGATGCGAGGCTGTTGTTGTTGTTCCTGGAAGAGTCTTTGACCAGTAAGTAGAGAAATCAGGGCTCTATACGCCAGTAAAACGGCCGTTCCAATTAAAGCTCCTAGCACAAGTAGCGCTCTTGAAAAACGCAGTTCCTCTGGAAGAAGCCCATATGCAAAGCCAATCAACAGCGTGGTAAAAAACATGGAGCGAATCAGGTGCTTGGGTTGAGTTCCTTTGAAATAGGCACCGCCTATCCAAAGCCCAAAAATCCATAAAAAGACATACGCTCCTTGGATTTGAAAGGTGTACAAGTCAGGATAGGAACCGCCATTGATAAATCTATGGTTGAGTTCCCAATAGACTTTAATTTGGTTTAAAACTGTAAAAAGCAAGGCGCCGTCCAATGCAGGGGCAAAGGCGCTTCTTGCAATACGAGCCACAACGGCTAGCGATGCTCTTAGGTATATTCCAAAATAAATAAGGAGTTTGTAGGCCCATGCTGCGCTGCCACTGAATTGCTTTTGAGCAAACAGTACCATGGCTTTATAGAACATACGAACATAGTTTAAACTGCCGCGCTTAGTGCTTTCTCCTTTGTAGTGAATAATTCTGCTTTCACTGAAGTAAATATTTTTCTTACCTGTTTTTTGAAGTTCATAGCTTAAGTCTATATCCTCACCATACATGAAATATCGTGTGTCAAAACCTTGTACTTGACGCAATAGGTTCGTGGGTACCATCATGAAACACCCGACAAGGATATCCACTTCATGATTTTCATTTTTATCAAGATGTCCCAAGTGATAGCGTGCAAATAAGCGCGATTTAGGGAAGAGTGAACTCAGCCCTGTAATTTTCCACAAAGCCACAAAGGGTGTAGGAAGCGCTCGTTTGCTTTCGGGCAGAAATCTACCGCTACCATCTATTCCTTGTATACCTAAGCCACCCACCTCTGGATGATCTCCTAAAAAGTTTATACATTTTTCTATGGTATCCGACTGTAAAACGGTATCAGGATTGAGGATGAGCGTATACTGACCTTTAGCGGTTTTAAATCCAATATTATTTGCTTTACCAAATCCAATATTTTCAGGGTTGTTTATCCAATGAACCGACGGAAACTGCTCTAGAATGGATTTTTCACCAGAATCCATACTATTGTTATCTACTACAATAACCTCAAAAGAGTAGGAGGTTTTGCTCTTGTAAATGCTATCAATGCATTGCGTCAGAAATTCTTTGACGTTGTAATTAACAATAACGATGCTCAGGTCTAGCATTATTGCGGTAGGCTTTGTTCGTATGGGATGCGATGTTGTATGCTTCGCCCTAAAGTGACTTCATCAGCAAACTCCAATTCATCACCAACGGCTATTCCACGAGCAATTGTAGTCAGAGCAGCGTTGAAATCTTTGATTTTGCGGTACAGGTAAAAGTTGGTGGTATCCCCTTCCATAGTTGTGTTTAACGCAAAAACCACTTCCTTTATTTCGCCAGATTGCATTTTTTCTAGAAGTGCATCAATAGTTAAATCACTTGGTCCAATGCCATCCATAGGTGAGATTAATCCACCTAATACGTGATATACACCATTGTATCCGCCTGTGTTTTCAATGGCCATAACGTCTCTCACGTCCTCTACAATGCAGACTATTGATTTATCCCTTTTGGGACTAGCGCAAATACCGCATATTTCTGTGTCCGAAATAGTGTGACATTCACCACAGAAAGTGGTGTTCTTCCTTAAATCCAATAATGCTGCGCTTAGATCCTCTGTTTGTACCACGGGTCTACGCAATAAGTGTAAAGCAAGGCGTAATGCCGTCTTTTTACCAATCCCCGGTAGTCTAGAGATTTCTTCAACTGCTAATTCTATTTTACGACTTGAAAAATTCATTGCATCTCAAATGTAAGGGATTGCGCATATTTGTTGCATGAACAATGCACTCTTTTTAATTCTATTGCTCCTATATGTATCTGTTTTGGCAGTTGTGGGTTATTTCACATCACGTGGGGCATCTAATGCGACCTTCTTCAATGCAAATAAAAATGCCAATTGGCTATTGGTAAGTTTTGGAATGATAGGAGCCTCGTTATCTGGTGTAACTTTTATCAGTGTTCCCGGTTGGACTTCTTCATCGGGAATGACTTACATGGTGATGGTTGTAGGCTATTTTTTTGGCTATTTATTTATTGCTCGGGTTTTATTACCGGTCTACTATAGGAACAATGTAATTAGCATATATGAATTTTTAGGAATTCGCCTTGGAGTGTCTAGTTATAAAACGGGGTCCTTGTTCTTTCTTCTTTCCAGAATAGTGGGAGCTTCCGCTCGACTCTATATAGTAACTATGGTTGTGCAAGTTATGATTTGTGATAGCTTAGGAATTCCCTTTGTCCTTACTGCGGTATTAATATTAGTACTAATTGCTTTGTATAGTGCAACTGGCGGAATTGCGACCATTGTAATTACAGATACGCTTCAGACAGTTCTTATGTTATCCGCAGCAATTATGGCATTCCTATTTGTTGGCAAAGAGGTAGTTACAGAAAATAATACCTTTTGGTCCACATTGAAGAGTCATTCGCAGTGGCACTTTATAGACTTAGATGGACCAAAGTCCTGGTGGCGTCAATTACTTGGGGGAGCGGCTATTGCCATTGCCATGACGGGTCTAGACCAAGATATGATGCAAAAAAACCTTACGGTTAGAACGTTGAAAAACGCCCAAAAAAACATGGTTTTATTAGGTTTGAGTTTAATAGTTGTAAATCTCTTGTTTTTATCGCTAGGTGTTTTTCTCAATGAGTTTGCCACTGCTAATAATATCACTGCCTCCGGTGATAAGCTTTTTTCTACAGTAGTCATGCATCCGTCTTTTCCTACCATGCTGCCTATTGTATTCTTTTTAGGTTTACTTGCTGCGGCATTTTCTAGTGCAGATAGTGCATTAACCTCTTTGACCACTGCATTTTGCGTTGATTTTTTAGGGTTGAAGGGGGATAGCTCCACCAAGACAAGGTCACAAGTTTATATCGGGTTTATGGGAGTTCTTTTGATTGTTATGCTCCTAATCTATAGTTTAAAATCAGAGACTATAATAGGTACTTTGTTTACAGCCGCTGGATATACCTATGGACCTTTGATAGGGTTGTTTAGTTTTGCCCTCATTTTTGGTCGCAAGCTAGAGGGCTGGAAGGTATTAGTAGTTTGTTTGCTTACTCCTGTAATTTCCCATCAAATAAGCCTATGGGCACCCCGGTTGGGATACGCCATAGGCTTTGAATTACTTGTTTATAATGGTCTGTTAACGCTACTTGGATTATGGTTGATAAGCAGACGTCCTTAAATTTTGGTGATATTCTGACTGATTACTCCTGAACGACTCGTTACTTTCAGCGTGTACAGCCCTTGAGGAAGCGTGCTTAAGTCAACAACAATGGTTTCCTCTATATCTGCGTAGGTTGAACGCTGTAGGCAAGTTCCAATCGCGGAATAAATTTCAACCGTCGCCTCTCCGCCTGATTTCAATGAAGAGATATTCAGTGGTCCTGCCGTCGGATTTGGATAGAATACCACTTGTGTCATTGCATTTTCATCTACATCAATATTGTTAAATACCGTTGACGTACTGTCTACGCCACATTCTGTAGTAACGGTCAATGAAACAGTATAGGACCCTGCTTGTGCATAGGTGTGCTGAGGATTTTGTATGGCGCTCGTATTCCCATCACCAAAGTCCCAAAGCCAAGCGGATGGTGAAGGAACCGTTGCATCTAGGAAGTTATATTTTAAGTTTCCTGCCAAACTCAAAGAAAATTGAGGTTGTAATTTTGGACCAGGGATGAGTAATGCAGAGTCCGCAATAAAAGTGAATGCATTATAGTAGACATACTCTAAATGGTAATCAAGGGGAGTGGTAAGCGTTGAAGAATGCGTTCCCATTCCATTGTAAGTAGTGACCACAGATGAACCTGATCTATTTAGTCCGAATTCTCCTTGTATCGTGGTGTCCGAACTGCTTAAAGAAAAGAAAAAAGGTTCATCTTCACATATGATTGACGGTAAATTTAGATTGGCTGTTGATGCGGCTCCTCCGAGATCAATAACACGAATATTATCTAAATACAGGTTGTTGCCGTAACCACAAATTCCCACAAATTCAAATTGAACTTGATTAGAAGATAGGTTAGCTAAACTAACCGTATCTGTTCTCCATTCTGCACTGCCGCCAGGAACAAAAGTTGAATTGGTTGCTGGCATTGTAGCTAAAGCCGCACCTTCTTTTAGATAAAGCGTATCAAAATTATTACCGCAATCGCTACTAACAATCACTGCCAATTGGTCAAAGTAATTTGCACTATAAGGTGCATAGCTTACATCAAACATAAGCGTAGGGTCCGTGTATCCGCCGATATCAAATTTCGGACTCAACAGTCCATCTGTTGTACCTGCTGCATTATAGTTGAAATAATCCATATACATTGCTGCCGATTTCACTCCAGTAGGTCCATCAACATCTCCTTTAGACCAGGTTGTGCCGTTATCTGCGTTGTTTATGGTGAAGTCTGTTAATGAGGTGTTTATGAATGTTTCTACAATGGGAAGCCCGGGCAGTGGATTAATTGTAATCTCATTCACTTTACTAATAGTATCACTGCCATAGCTGTTTGTAGCAATTAATGTGATAGAATAGGAACCAATGGCGTTAAAAACGATTTCAGGATTTTGTGAAGTTGCAGATGTTCCATTGGTAAAAGTGTAGGTAGCCGGAGTTATATTCCAAACCCAACTAGTTGGACTTTTTGAACTTTGATCCATCAATGTAACGGCTGTATTTAAACAAGGTGAAGCTGTTGAAACAGTAAAATCCGCTATTGGAGTGCCAATATTATCCACGACGGAGATGTTGTCAATAGCTAAATCACTTTGATATCCTCCTCCGGTAATACCTCTGAATCTTAGAAGAACTGTATCTCCTGCGTAAGCGCTTATGTCAACGGTCTCAACTTGCCAAGTGTTACCCTTATCTCCGCTTTCATTTAGCAGTGTTGACCAAGAAGTGCCGTTAAATATTTCGACAATTAACGTTCCCATAGCTGAACCGTACATGTGGTAGGCAAATTCTAATTCGGGAGCAAATGAAGAACTTAGGTCAATACAAGGGCTGTACAAAATCGCTTCTTCAAAATTACAACCGCCAGATGCTTCTAGATAAAGGTATTTGCCACCATTACCGTATCCTGATGAAGGACCAGTTCCGTTAGATGCCGTTCCTCCGTTATGAGTTCTCCAATCGATTCCGTCTTCCAATCCGTTGACTAAATTTGTCCAATCGCCGGTGAGATTACATACGGTTGTGCCGCAATTAAGGCTGGTAGCACAGTTTGAGAAGGAGTTAAAGTCTTGCAGGAAAGGCAATGAGTACAATGCAGAATTTAGGTAAGTAATGGATTGTATGATGGTGTCGTTCTGACTGTTCATGTCTCCACTTAATTCCGTCCAAACTTGAATGGATCCGTTCGACGTTCCTGACCAAGAAATTGGATTTGAAAACACGAAAATCGTATCTGCATAAGGAGCAATCGTCCCAAAAACCGTGTCCCTAACAATAGAGCCAAGATAGTTGTATGCAACGGGAAGTGTGTCTAGTGAGGAGGTTGAAGGATTGCGTATCTGAACAGCAACGTCTATTGAGGTGCTCTGGCAGCTACTCACAAATTGAGGGTTTAACACTTCTTTCAATTGCAAGTCTCTCGGTAGAGGACAATTAAGTGTTCCGCTCGGAAGATTTACTGCGTAGGCTCTTTTTCCTTCTGAACCGTTAAAGTTCGCTGAAGCGCTTATCCATGTATCCGAAGTCACAACATAGGGAATAATCATGCTGTTATTAACATCCGTAAATACGGAATCCATGTATTTGTTTCCGAGGATATAGGCTGTGTAATCTGTGGCTGCTGTTACAGGGTTTATGGTGATTTTAAGACTGTCAGGACATACCCAGTCAACCACCAATCCGGTTGGTTGTGGCATAATGGTCATTGGTCCAGCCGTGGAAGTGTCATTACCTTTGATTAAGCGCAAATAAGCGGCATCCGTTGCAATGTTGGGTACAGTCCAATTTGCCATGCCTTGACCAGTAATTGGTGAAAGACTTAGCGTATTCCAAGTAGTACCGCCATTAGGGCTAAATTCCCAAGTTAGACCATTTACCGTCCCGTCCCAACGTACGACAGTTGCTCCTGGAACCAAAGATTCATTGGTATGTGGGTAAGTCAGTACGGCCTCTTCCATTTCTATGTAGTATACAACATAAAAGGTCTGAGGACCTTGTGGCACATTGGTTCCTGAAACGTTTAATTGATAATCTCCTGCGCTTGGATTGGTAATGGTTACTTGTTCGGCATTATTGAGAGAGTCAGTTCCTCGTACCGCTAAATTGTTCAGTGTTGTATTATTGGGCGCAGGATTAAGCACCCAAGGTTGATATGTTGTGGAATTGGAGATGTCCGTTACGGTGAAATCAAGATTGTTCACCAAAGCTTTGGAAGCAGAAGTAGACCCTTCAGGGTCTGTCCAATACAACATTGCTCTTAGCTCCTTTGCGCCGGGAGGGACCCCAATTGTATAATTATATGATCCGCCCAAACTTGCATTACCGGAAAACCACGCTGTATCTTGTATCGTACTAATTGCTCGACGGGCATTTACCCTTCCGTATCCAAAGATGAAATCGGGTCCATCGTTCCCTAAATCTTCCGCAGTATTCATGGCAACTGCCTTGAGCAAACCTCCAGTTGCAGTATATCCTTGATGTTGATCAAAAGCTCCATGTAACACTGTGAAAAATCCAGCTACACCTGGTGCAGCCATTGAAGTTCCAGTTTTATTTCCGTAGGTATGACCATCTATCGTTGAATACACATTGGTACCCACAGCTGCTAAATCTGGTTTAATTCTACCATCGGCAGCTGGACCTCTTGAAGAAGACGGCGCAATAGCGTCTAAATAGGTAATATTCGCAGTTGCAACCACATTTTTACCTTGCTTGTGACCGCCCGTTACATTGCCCCATTGCGACCCTGCACCATAACCACAATTGGAACCATTATTATTTCCTGCGCTGAAAACATGCATTAATGCATCATTATCTCTAATATCTTTATCCATTTGCTGCGCGTACAAGGTGTACCCGGCATTACAACCGTTGGAATAGGAACTGTTTGTTACACGAATCCCGTATAAGTTATAATCATTGTCTATGTTACTGAGGTTTTGAGGGTAATCGTAGTAGATCATTGAAGCACCCGTGGCCGACCCGGCACCGTCAGGGTCAATATTACCAGCCGCAAAAACGGTACCTGCAACATGATCTCCGTGGTCTCCAATTGAGTTACCGGCCAAAGAAGTTAGACGTCCTTTGTAATCGTCGTGTGGGCCTATATCCCCATCATCTCCTACGGCTACAACAATATTCTCCCCTGTATATTCACCATATTGCTGCATATAGGCTACTCTTGATGACGAACGACTGTTAAAGTTCTCTATTGAACCCGGTTCTTCAATGGCTTGAATGAAGAGGACATCTGCTTGTTGTGCCAATTTTTGAAGATTATTGACTTTAAGCGTGGCACTGTACCAGCCATCAATAATTGGCTTCAATTGTTTAATGAAGCTTGGTAAAGCTGTAAATTCAGGTGTAGTTAAAAATTGAACCGCGATATCGCCATCATTCAAAACTGCCCATGATGGGATATCACCAATGCTTAACGGACCATCTAATTTCATTTCAGGAGTCCATGCTGTAAATGAAGATACGCCAGCGTTTTGTAATGCCTCAACCTCGATTCCGGCAGGTAATCTAACCTCGAAAGCATTATCTGGTAAATAATGATAAATTTCTACTCCTAAATCAGCTAATGCTTTTTTATCTTCGACGCTAATCGCGTGGTTCCAAACGGCTACACCATAGGTTGGCGCATTTGACTTTATTTGTACAAAAGAACCTTGCTTCACTTCGTAGGTGCCCGATTTCAATTTTAACTTTAGCTGGGCATTGGCGGTAAAAGAAAAAGCGGTGATTAAAATGAGTAAAAATCTCTTCATATGATTCCAAATTGGTGCACTAATATAACGCAGAAAACCTCCTTTGTTCGGCCTTATCTCCTAGCTCTTTTAATATTCCTTGGTTATCAGTCAGTTGCACAATACCATCCAATGAATATGAGTCAAGCATTGGCAGAAATGCAACGGTTTTCCTCTGGAAAAAGGGTGCTTTACATAGCGGCACACCCGGACGACGAAAACACGAGATTGATTGCCTGGTTTTCGAATGCACTTAATGCTGAGACCACCTATTTATCATTGACAAAAGGTTCTGGTGGGCAAAATTTAATTGGAGATGAGTTAGGAACTGACTTGGGTGTGATCAGGGAGCAAGAGCTTCGTGCGGCGCGCGCCATAGATGGCGGTTATCAACGTTTCACAGATGCCTTGGATTTTGGATATTCCAAAAGCGTTCAAGAAGTGTGGACCAAATGGGACCATGACGACTTGCAGCTACAGACAGTGCGTACGATTCGAGAGTTAAAACCAGATTTCATAATTACCAGGTTCCCTCCAGATGAACGAGCAGGTCACGGCCATCACACGGCTTCTGCTGAATTAGCAATAGAAAGTGCAGCTTTGGCTGCAGATTCAAGTTTTGATAATGAAACTCACCCTTGGACTGTCCAAGGCGTTTGGTGGAATACATCTATTTGGTGGGATAAAACCTTAAAGGATGATCCTGAGGCCATTCACCTTAACCTGAGCGGCTTTGACCCTTTGTTAGGTGATACTTATGGAGCTATTGGGGATGCGGCCCGTTCTATGCACAAATGTCAAGGTTTTGGTGTCGCCATAAACAGGGGCCCAAGAGATGAATATTTTAAAAAGCTATGGGGTTTAGGAGATTTAGATTCTTTCTTAGATACAGAATCTGAAAGTGCTGAATTTTCATCTGTATTGGCAAATGAAGCAGCCTTTGCCTTGGAGATTGGAGATAGAGCCCAAGCGATTTCTAAATGGGCGGAGTTAGGAAGTATTTTAATTAATGAAACAGCACCTGCATCAGATAAATACCAAAGGTGGCAGAAGGTTATGCTTCATCTTTTAGAGGTCTATGCTGAGGTATACGTGGAAACGAATCCAATTCAGGAAAGTTTTTCTCATCCAGCCACACTCAAGATACAGTCATTGAATCCGGACAATCCTGTTCATGTGGCTTCAGTGAAAACACCCACGAAAAACGCTTTGCCAGACGTCATGGCTTTTAATCCTCCTCAAGTTGTTTCTAATGAAGGCTTTACCCAACAGTTGGATTTGCCATTGGATTCAGAAATTTCGAAGCGTACAGTAAGGGTTAGAATTGAGTCTCATGAATCTATTATCATGCTGCATCTTAAACCAATAGCAAAATTGGTGGATAGGGCCGTCGGGGAGTATAGAGAAGCCATTGCGGTGGAGCCGTCCATACATGCAAAGTTTGACCAAAGAGTGTATTGGAATACTGGAAAGAAAGGAACCATAGGATACAGTATTTATTCCAAGGAAGGGGGTGAGTTTGAATGGTATTTGAGCGCTAAAAGAGGTTTGGAAGTAGGTTTTGAATTCAAGGAGAATAAAGTTCTAAAGTCTGGTTGGAATCACTTTACAGCTGTAATCCCTACGAAAATGACAGAGGGTAAGTATTTCTTATTTCTAGCAAAAGAACCCGGGGACTCAAGGAAATTTTCCCCTTTTTCAATGGTAAGTCAGAAACACACGATTAGCTACCCACACATCGGGACGCATTATAGATTTTTTCCAGCAGATGCTACTTTAACCGTATTGGATTTAAATAAGAAACGGATCAAAGTAGGCTACATTGAAGGTGCTGGTGATATCATGGATGAAACTTTGGAGAATTTGGGGTATGAGGTACTACGAATCACCGAAGACACTCCGGATTTATGGAACGAAGTAGATGCTGTACTAGTGGGGATTCGCGCCTTCAATACAGAGAAATGGCTCATGAATAGTGGGGATAGAATCAAGACCTTCGTTGAAGGAGGTGGCAACTTTGTTGTTACCTACACGACTGCGGGAAGAAGTGGTATAGAATTGCCAACGCCCATTCCGTTGACTGTTGGAAGAGATAGGGTGACAGAAGAAGATGCACAAATTACCATGATGAATCACTTAGTTCTTCAAAAGCCCAACAAAATACTACCTTCCGATTTTGATTTTTGGGTGCAGGAACGTGGTCTGTACTTTCCTAAAGACTATAAGGGTTTTACTGAGGTGCTAAGCATCAAAGAAAGTACCGGGATAAACTATACCAATAGCACGATTGTTGGTCATTATGGAAAAGGTTCCGTAATTTACACGGGATTATCCTTATTCCGAGAGTTACCTGCGGGAGTTCCAGGTGCCATGAAATTATTACAAAACATACTCCATTATGACTATTAAAACATCTCAAACATTGAATTGGAAAAAGTACTACGTGGGTGTTATTGCACTATTGGTAGTAGAAATTGTTTTGTTTTACTTCATCACGCGCGACTTCGTTTAAATGCATCCAATAGATTGGTTGGTTCTGGGCTTGACTCTTGCCTTAATTGTTGGTTATGGAGTTTATAAAACCAGAAAAAGTGCTACTGCAAGGGAATTATTAAGCGGTTCTAAAAAGGTAAGTCCCTGGACCATTGGCTTGGGGATAATGGCAACCCAAGCATCTGCTATTACATTTTTATCTACTCCTGGGCAGGCCTTTGCAAACGATATGGGTTTCATCCAATTCTACTTTGGAATGCCCCTAGCCGTGGTTATTGTCAGTGCATTTTTTGTTCCTGCCTACCGAAAAATGCGGGCAATTACAGCATATCAATTCCTTGAGAAACGCTTTGACAGGAAAACCAGATTATTTACTGCCGCCTTGTTTCTTACCTCAAGAGGTTTAAGTGCAGGAATAACCATTTTTGCCCCTGCGATTGTTCTTTCTGCCGCTATCAGTGTTCCGTTGAATAGTATGATTATTATTATTGGCTTAATTGTAGTTGTTTACACGGTGAGTGGAGGTTCAGCTGCTGTTGCAGTTACTCAAAAATGGCAGATGACAGTGATTCTAATAGGTATGGCAATTGCCACAACTATTCTTATTCAACTAATTCCTGTAAGCATTTACGATGCGTATCAAATTGCCGGAAATATGGGTAAGCTGAATATTGTGAGCACTTCATTTGATCCTGGAACGCGGTATACCATTTGGTCCGGCTTAGCAGGTGGCCTATTTCTTTCATTGAGTTATTTGGGAACAGATCAGAGTCAAGTCCAGCGATATTTGGGGGCTGAGGATGAAAGTAGTTCCAAGTTTGGGTTACTGTTTAATGCAACATTTAAGGTGCCCATGCAATTTGCAATTCTCTCTATTGGAGTTTTCTTATTTGTGTTTTACCAATTTGTTAAGCCTCCCATATTCTTCAATCAAAGCGAGATAGAACGTGCGCCTCTTGAAATTCAAAACCAATTAAAAACTATTGAATTTGAACATGCATTGGTATGGGATAATAAAAGGGAAGCATTAATTCACGCAGATTGGAAAAGTGCGCATAGATTCAACGACCGGCAAGAAGCTTTGAGAGCAGATTACATGGATTTGCTTAATAGCAATTTGAAGAACTTTCAAACTAAAGACACGGATTATGTCTTTATCACATTCATCTTGAACAATCTACCTAACGGTCTTATAGGATTACTACTTGCAGTAATTATTTGCGCCGCCATGTCCTCAACTGCTGGTGAAGTTTCTGCTTTGGCTACCACAACTTACGTGGACTACTATAAAGTATTCTTTGGTCATAGAAATCACGATGAGAAACGCACTATTCGCTCCCTAGTTTTATTATGGGGCATTGCTGCCATATTTGTTGCGCTTGCGGCCCCTTTGTATGAAAACTTGATTCAATTAGTGAACGTCTTAGGCAGCCTTTTTTACGGAACTATACTCGGTATATTTTTAGTGGGTTTATTC
The DNA here is from genome assembly GCA_038139395.1 of Cryomorphaceae bacterium. GTDB lineage: Bacteria > Bacteroidota > Bacteroidia > Flavobacteriales > Schleiferiaceae > UBA10364. The sequence continues at coordinate 66,537 of JAYOSU010000001.1, read as the reverse complement.
TTAAAGAACATAGGAGGCAATCAAGTATTCATCGGCGGTGTTGTTGGACAAACAGTCATTTTCATCTGCCACTATTTGAATATTCAAGATTACATAACACTAGGTTTTTTATGGTATAATGTAATAGCCACATTGATTGTGATTTCAATATCTATCGCACTGAATACGCTCACAAATAAGGGTAAATAAACAATAAGAGCTATACATGTACGCGCCCTTCTTTGATTTGACTGTTCGGTGTTGATCGATTTGTAGAAAAAAAGTATTCGTATGTTCAAATCAAGATGAATAAATTCGATTTATAATCATACTTTTGATTGGATGGAATAATGTTTCAAGAATTGATTAAGTTTCTTCAATATATCACCCATGTCATTCTCCTTTTTGGAATGACTCTGTTAGTCTCATGTTCAAGCGAGGTGAATCCAACAGCCCCGCCTAAAGCTGTGGATATGGCATCTTTGGTAGTTCCCGAAGATTTTAATTTTGAGATGTATGGTGAGGTTGAGTTGCAGTTTATTGGTAACACTAGTGCATTTGATGTTCGCAAGATTCAAGTAAAAAGAGTGAATCATGATGCACCAATTTATACATCACTCGATGGTACTTTGACAAGTCATAATTTTATAACCAGGCTGAGCGATAGTGAGTCCGAAGTATCAGTATTTCTTGGTGATGGAAGAATTAGTCATTTTATTCTACCTATCAATAATAGAAGAATATCTGTTGATTTAAAATCAGCATTTATTTTGGATAACATCAGTTCAAGTGCGAAAACAGCATGTACAGATTCCTTGGCCAATGACAATGCTGGTGGCGCAGCCAATAGTTTTGGCTATGGAACCAAGATTCAGTCGGTAACATACAATGGGTCTAGTTACGATATTACCATTCAAGTAGCACATAATGGATGTGGTGGTCCGAACTGTAAGGCCTTAAGTCACTTTGCTATTGAGGCAAATTCAGGTAACTTAGTTGGAACACCGGTATTCACGCCAGCTACAGGGATGACGGGAAATCTAGCCTACAGTCTACCACAATATGCGTTCGATGGTTTTAAGATTGATAATACGAGTGGAATAGGGGGAGGAACAGCAAATACTTTTCAAGTGACTTATTCGCTAAGTTCATTACAAAATCAACGTTTTGTTGCGAAAGCCGGAAATTACTATGACCGTATAGCAGCCTTTACAATAGCAGATTTCACTTGTGTTATGAATAACAGCGCACCTCCTGCTGTGGATTCAGATGGCGATGGTGTTTTAGACGATATTGATGAATTTCCAAATAATCCATCCTTAACTCATGCAGTAACTACTGACACGGCAACTTTTGTTGCTGAGGACAATTGGCCGTGGGAAGGTGATTATGATTTTAATGATGTTGTTATGCCTTACATCGTCAAGACATTTTATAATTCAGACAATGAGCTAGTCAAATCGCGTTTAATTTATCTTTTTAAAGCACGGGGTGCATCGTTCGCAAATGGAATAGGCTTTTCGTATTTAACAGACCCATCTAATGTTTCTGTTGCAGGATACCAACAATCGGAATCATATCACAGCTCAGTTGATGGTGTTGAAAGCGGCTCATCTAACGAGACCAGTATTATTTTTGAAGATTTAATTAGCAACGATCTTTCCGAATGGAATACGTTTAGAAATATACCGACAACACAAGATTCTTGGGATAGTGTGGACGTCAATTTTATTACCCCTGTGAATTCATCTGTGGCGGCTTCCTTCAATATATTCCTTGTTAAAGATAAAACGCGGGGTATGGAGATTCACCTCCCTAATGAGCTACCCACATTTTTGGCAGATCAAAACCTGATAGGTTCTGGCCTAGATGCTGGTAATCCAGGAGAAGGAACATATTATAAACAAATAAACGGAAAGCCTTGGGCATTAAAGATCCCAGGTAGTTTTAAATATCCTTTCGAGCAAACTGAAATTACGCTGGCATACTTAAATTTTCTGAGTTGGGCTCAAAGTGGAGGCCTTGAGAATGTGGAATGGTACAACAATGATGTACCTGATAACATTGACAGCTATCACATTTATACAGAGCAATAAGCTACTGATTGGCTTTCATTCTTTCTACCATTTCGAAAACTGCGGGACAATGCATGACGTTGGTTTCTGTTAAACCTAAAATTGATTTCATGTTAGGATGATCCGTGTGTGGGTATTGTCTACATGCCTTAGGAGCATATTCGTAAATAGTACATCTGTTAGTGTCTAATGCTAAAAATGGACACGGCAAGCTTTTCATTACCCAGTCTCCATCCTCATCCACGCGCAAATATTTTTCTTCAAAAACGGCAGTTTTAATTCCCTGTTTTTTTGCAATACGTTGAATATCCTTCTTAGTAACTAGGGGTCCTGTAGCCCGGCAGCAGCGTGCACAACGCACGCAATCCGTTTCGGCAAATACCTCCTCGTGCATCGCATGGAATTCCTCATTCAAACGTTTTGGGTCTTTCCCGTTTAGGCGGGCAAAGAATTTCTTGTTCTCTTTCCGCTTGGAGCGGGAGATTTCTTTAAAATCTGTAAATATGCGTTCAAGGTAATTAGTCATTTGCTTCAGCAACAAGTGCTTTCAATTCTTCTCGGGTATGCTTGACATATCCTTCGTACTCTTTTGTACTTGGACCGTAGAATCCGGTATGAATCTTTACAACATTGCCTTCGTGATCTAACATAATGGAAGTGGGGTAGCTTCTAATGCGCTCTAAAGGGAGAATGGCGTTGCGGTCCTGATCAGAATTGAATGTGGCAATAACCATGGGAAAAGAGGTGCCCAAATCGCGCTCCATTTTCTGTACGGCAGCTGTTGCTTTTTCTAAAGTTCCGCTGTATTCGTAGCTCAGTCCAAAAACATCAATGGCTCCTTCAAATTCACGATAGTACTGGTCCAATACACGGCCTTCGTCCATACAGTTCGGGCACCACGACCCTTGAATGGCTAGAATGGTCGGCTTCGTTATGTTGCGACTATCAAAGTGGACGGTATCGCCATCAAGACCCGGCAAGTGCCATTCGATGTGGGTATAGTCTTCGCGCAACGATGACATTTTCTCTGGATCTTCTAAGGTGGCATTATCATCTGCAATGCCTTTGAAGCGGTAATAACCTGTCATCCCTGCCCAAACATGGCCATCAATGAAACCATTCTTTACCATTGCACGGACCTTGTAAATGAATCGGCCGTCGAAGCCCATAAGTTCAAAGCCGCCTTCAACACCATAACCTGTTAAGAATCTACTGTCACCAGTTGAGGTTGCAATAGTCCCGACGAGTACTCCGTCTTTTTTGCCAAGTTGCAGTAATGCGGGTTTTTCCTGATCGCCGATGTAGCGTGTAATGGCATATTGGCTAGAGAATTCTGAAGGGCTCTTGTCATAAGTCATACGTCCTGGAACTAGTTCTATCTGGAGTGCATAATTCTCAGCATCGGTCCGGAAGTATTCACCGCTGTAACCACCTTTGGTGGCAACCAACCAAAGGTCAGAGGCGAATACGGGGAAAGTACCTTTGAGAGTGTCTTGACCGCTTAATGCTACTTCAAAAGATTCTTGTACACCGTTGTAAAACGTTAAAATATTGTCCTCAAGATGAACGTTGAAGGACACTTGGGTAGAATCGTTTTGGATGATAGATCCTATAAAGTTTTTTCCAGCGACTTTTGCTGTTTCTTGCTCAGGTGATGAGCAAGAAAAAAGGGCCATTGAAATGGCCCCTATAATGATGTAGTTTTTCATAAACTTCTTAAAGGTTCAATTCCCCTATAAAGGTATCAATCTTTGCTTCAAGTTCTGCTTTGGTTTCAGCATGGCTATCACCAGTAGTCGCGCGTACACTGAAGTAGAACTTAATTTTTGGCTCTGTTCCCGAAGGACGCGCGCTTACCTTATCTCCAGCCTCAGTGATGAACTGTAATACGTTTGAAGCGGGTAGTCCGGTGCTAGAAGTAACTCCGTTGCGCAAATCAGTTTGGGTAGAGTTGCTGTGATCAATGGCGATAATCACTTGCGAACCAGCCAAAGTTTTAGGCGGGTTGTTACGCAGCGCAGTCATCATATCTGCAATTTCTTGGGCGCCTGAGCGTCCTTTTTTGGTAATGGATATTAGACGCTCTTGGTATTGACCAAACTCGCGGTGGATGGCTTCTAGTTGCTGCAATACAGTTCGGCCTTGTGCTTTGGCATTAGCGGCCATCTCGGCAATCATCACTGCAGAGGCAACTGCATCTTTATCTCGTACGGCATCGCCTATGAGGTATCCGTAGCTTTCTTCACCTCCTACCAGGAATTGCTCCTGTTGCTTGTGATTAATGATGTCGGCTATCCATTTGAATCCGGTTAAACAGCGGTAGCATGGTACACCATAGTCAGCTGAGATTTCTGCAATCAAGTCGGTAGTGACTACAGTTGCAGCAGTAAATCCATTGGTCGGCATGGTACCATTATTCTTGTAGGCGTCTAAGATGTAGTGCACAAGGAGTGCTGCGGTATCATTTCCATTGAGGAGCTGCATTTTACCGGTGCCGTCGTTGGCGGCAATACCCACGCGGTCAGTATCTGGATCACATCCTATGACCAAATCTGCATTGGTAGCCTCTGCCTGCGCAACAGCCATGGCCAAAGCTGCACTTTCCTCTGGATTCGGGCTTGCCACGGTTGGGAAGTTCCCGTCTGGGGTGCTTTGCGCTTCTACGAGCTGCACATTGGTGAAACCTGCCTTTGCAAGAGCGGGAGGAACACTGACTATAGAGGTGCCGTGCAATGCGGTAAATACGATGTTAAGATCGTCTTTACCGGCGTTGCTCAAGGACAAGCTTGCAATCATGTCCGTGTATTTTTCATCAAGCGCTGCACCTACTGTTTTGATTAATGATTCATTGGCATCCCAACGAATATCTTCAAATCCTGTTGAACGCACTTTTTCAATCACGGCTTTATCATGCGGAGGGACCAATTGACCACCGTCGTTCCAATATACCTTGTATCCATTATACTCCTTAGGGTTGTGTGAAGCGGTTAAAACAATACCGAAATCACAACCAAGCTCACGGACACTGAAGCTCAATTCTGGGGTAGGGCGTAAGTCCTCAAAAAGATAGGTGTGTATACCATTTGCACTTAGCACCTCAGCAACTTTTCTAGCAAAAGACTTGGAGTTGTTGCGGCTGTCAAAAGCGATGGCAGCTTTAAGCGATTTACCTTCAAAAAAGGATTGTGCATAATCTGCCAATCCTTGCGTCGCTAGACCAAGGGTATATGGATTAATGCGATTAGTACCAACACCCATGATACCTCGCATTCCACCTGTTCCAAAGTCTAGGTCTTTGTAAAATGGTTCAATGAGATCATCGCCCTTCTTGTCTAAAAGAATTTGCGCTTCTTTTCTAGTTTCTGCATCAAAAATATCTGTGGTCCAAAGTGATGCATTGGTTTGAGCAATCTTCAGCACGGAGGAATGTTCTGCCATGTATTGAGTAGTTTTAGAAGGAACGAAAATATAAAAAAAGGGAGCCATTGGCCCCCTTAAATATCTAGATTTAACGTAATCTTTTCAGTAAAAAGAGATACTACTTGTTTTCTTCTAGCATTTCATATGAACGTGCAATAAACGCAGTCAATTCTTCACCATGAAGCAAGTTTTGTTGCAACTTGGCCAAATCTAGAGCTTGATTAACTGCGCTAGCGCGCGCGCCCTCATCCTCCGTATCCAATATTTTAGATGCAAGACTATGATTGGCATTTACAACTAAATCGTACATCTCAGGAAAATCATTGATTCCCATCATACCGCCGCCGCCTGTCATTTGCATTTCTTTCATACGACGCATGAATTCAGGAACTGTAATAATTAAAGGAGCTTCAGTTGAATCCATGTCTTCAAGCTTCAAGGTGAATTTCTCCTTTGGAACAATTGATTCAAGACGATTCTTCAATTCTTCTTTTTGTTTATCACTAAGCTTAGCAACTCTAGTTTCGTCTTTCTTGATGAGATTGTCAATCAAGTCAGAATCAACTCTAGCAAAAGTGGTGTCGCTGAATTCACCTTCTAGTTTTTGAATCAAGTGCGAGGTCAACGGAGAATCTAAGAGTAAAACATGGTAACCTTTTGACTTGGCCGCTTCAACGTAGCTGTGTTGGCCATCTTTGTGAGAAGCATATAATACCACGGTCTTTTTGTCTTTGTCCGTTTGATTCTTTTTGATCAATTTGAGATAGGCATCGAATGTGTGTAGTTTGCCTTCAGTGTCCTCGTACAGTGCAAATTTTTTGGCCTTGTCAAAAAACTTGTCCTCAGTAAGCATCCCATATTCAATGATTATTTTCATATCATTCCATTTGGCCTCGAAATCTTCGCGGTCCTTACGGAACATTTCATCTAATTTGTCAGCAACCTTCTTGGTGATATGGGATGAAATTTTCTTTACATTTCCGTCTGCCTGAAGGTACGAGCGACTCACATTCAGAGGAATATCAGGGGAGTCAATAACTCCGTGCAATAAAGTGAGAAAATCGGGAACAATTCCTTCAACGCTATCTGTAACAAATACTTGTTTTTGGAACAATTGGATTTTGTTGCGTTGTGGTTCTACGTTTGGTTTGATTTTAGGAAAGTAAAGAACCCCGGTTAAATTAAATGGGAAGTCAACATTTAAATGAATATTAAATAGTGGCTCGTCAAAGCTCATGGGATAGAGTTCGCGGTAAAATTCCTTGTAATCCTCATCGCTTAAGTCTCCAGGTTTACGCACCCAAGCTGGATTTGTGTTATTTACAACATTGGGAACTTTTTTGGTTTCCCACTTGGCTTCTTCTCCTTCAGCAGCGGAATTATAGCTTTCGTCTTTTTCGCCGAATTCAATGCTCACCGGCATGAACTTCGCGTATTTAGACAGTAGCTCATTGATTTTGCTTTCTTCTAAAAACTCCTCGCTATCCTCACCTATGTGTAGTCGAATCTCTGTTCCTCTATCTTCTTTGTCAATGTCCGTTAACTCAAATTCCGGATTTCCTTCACAGCTCCATTGAACAGCTCCATCTCCTTTATGTGAACGGGTTAAGATTTCAACCTTCTTAGCCACCATAAAGGCAGAGTAAAAACCTAAACCAAAGTGACCAATCAAATCGGCTCCATCCATTTTGCCTTCGTATTCTTTTACAAATTCTTCAGCACCTGAGAAAGCTACTTGATTGATGTATTTGTCAATTTCTTCGGCAGTCATACCAATACCTCGGTCTATGATACTGAGCGTTTTGGCTTCCTTGTCAACCTTCACGTGGATGGTTAGGTCACCTAGTTCTCCTTTGGCTTCGCCTAGGCTTGTAAGTGTTTTTAACTTTTGGGTTGCATCTACGGCGTTGGATACGAGTTCGCGTAGGAAAATTTCATGATCACTGTATAAGAACTTCTTAATAATTGGGAAGATGTTCTGCGCGGTAACATTAATTGATCCTTTAGACATGTTTGAAAGATTTGAATTTGCCTTGAGATAGTCAACACTTGTGCCAATGCGCATGGCGGTATATTTTTACTGACAGGTTGACAACGAAGTGTGTCATTTTTGCGTTAACTTAAAGCACATAACGATTACTGAACACGCCAATTATGTATAAAGCAAAAATCGCCGGTGCCGGCCATTATGTTCCTGAAAACATTGTGACCAATAATGATCTTGCCCTATTGATGGATACAGATGATGAATGGATTCGTGAACGCACTGGTATTAAAGAAAGGCGCTGGGTTAAAGAAGGTGACGGAAATACCGCTGCTACTATGGGTATTAAAGCAGCCCAGAATGCTATTTCACAAGCAGGATTGGAGCCAAATGATATTGAACATGTAGTTTTTGCGACTATTTCACCAGACTATTATTTTCCAGGTTGTGGCGTTCAAGTTCAAGAAGCTCTGGGCATACACACTGCAGGTGCCACAGATGTGCGTAATGCATGTTCAGGATTTATTTACGCTCTGAGTGTCGGGAATGCATTCGTACAAACGGGCATGTATAAGCATGTATTGGTAGTGGCTTCTGAATTGCAAAGTCCATTTTTAGATAAGACCACAAGAGGTAGAGGTGTGAGTGTCATTTTTGGAGATGGTGCTGGTGCTGTGGTGCTCTCTAGATCTACAGAATCAGAGGGTGGTATTAAAAGTTGTCATTTACACAGTGAGGGGAAACATAAAGAAGAATTAACCATGAAGGGTTTCGGTACTCAACATTGGATTGGTGCCTTGTTGGAAAAAGGCGTGAATCCAGATATTCATTTTCCTCAGATGAATGGAAATTTTGTCTTTAAAAATGCGGTAGTGCGATTCGGTGAGGTTATTCAGGAAGCATTGGCCAAAAACGGAATCACACCCGATAAAATTGATTGCTTGATACCGCACCAAGCAAATCTCCGGATTGCACAATTTATTCAAAAGCGAATGGGACTTCGGGATGATCAAGTGTTTAATAATATTCAGAAATACGGTAATACAACAGGTGCCTCTATTGCCATTGCACTTTCAGAAGCGGTGGAGACGGGAGCCGTGAAAAGAGGAGATATAGTTTGTCTCGCTGCCTTTGGAGCAGGATTTACTTGGGGTTCAGTTTTGATGGAGTTCTGATAACTATGCCAGAGTAAAAAATACTGAGCAGTTGATTTTTGAATCAATTAAAGCTTTTATCCTTCCCACTTTCTAATTGTAGTACTAACCCCAAAGCAGCCGATGTCATTGCTCATATTACTGTATAGAATGACAGGTTCTGCAAACGGATTGCCCTGAGCATTTTGAAAAGCACTATAGCTTTGATAGAATTTGTACAACTCGTCACTCAAGGTGCTTACGGTGATTCTATATTCCAACTGAAAAAGGTAGTTGATGGAATTTATTCCGGTGGCAAATCGAATAGCCAAATCACGATCTACACCTTCTTCTGATAATAAGATTCCACCTTCGTTAATTCGGGTTGCGTTTTGATTAGTAGTTTCCAAGTAGAGCGGGAAATACTCAGAGGTATCCTGACCTGTTAATCCATTTCTGTAGTGCGCATGGAGGTTTATGAGGTAATGTTGATTTTCTCCAGGTATATCTGAAAATGAGATGGTAAGGGCATCAGAAGTCTCGTCAAAAAAAGTAGTCCCACCGTATTCGACTTCTGCTGTAAAAACTGCTTTCTCAGGAAAACTTTGTGCAGCACTTACAGTGTCAAAATCAGGATGATTGACTTCAAGAGTCAAAGAGCCATCTACAATCCCAATTTGTTTACCGAGGAATTTATCATAGGTCTTGTACACACTAAAATCCTTCAGTTGGTGTAACAACGTACCGTCTTGAAAGAGTTTGACTTCAGCGTCTTTAATGACTCCAGTTTTTGTGGTGTCAAATAATCCACCTGTTTTGCTGATAGTTGCACTCAATGTGCTGTCCATTGAATCAATAAATAGAGATGCCGCAATCTGAGGGTTGTGAGGCGGTAGAACAATATCACGTGCAATTCCTTCTTCCCATCTTTCGCATGAGAATAAAACCAATGATACTAGTAAAGGGAAAAAACTCTTTTTCATTATTTAAAATTTAATTCGGTAGGCAATAGAAGGAATGATAGGGAAGAGTCCATATTCACGCAATGTGGTATTTCCGTTTCCATCAGTCCTTGTTTCAAAAAAGAAGGGATTAAGATTGTTATAGGCATTGTAGGCACTAATCATCCACCAGCGATCATAATTTTTACGTTTTTTATGAAAACTAAAACTCAAATCCAATCTGTGATAGGCACTCATGCGGAACGAATTTTTATCCGTTGGTCTCTGAATTAAAACCTGTTGTTGCTGCCACCAACTTAGACCATCAGGTAAGGAAGAAATATATTCATATTCAGGAAGAGTGATAGCACGTCCTGTTCCATAAACCCATGCTCCGCTGAATTGAATGTTATCTGTGATCTCTTGAGTAAGGACTGCGGAAAAATCGTGTCGCCTGTCGTAGGTAAAGAAATAGCGTTGACCGTCATTGATTTCATCAAATTGGCGATAGCTCCATGCTAGAGTATAGCCAATCCACCCGGTAGTTTTTCCTCTTTTCTTCTGCACAAAAAGTTCTGTACCGTAACTCTGTCCGTTGCCTTGAGTGATTTTATCTTCCCAATCTTCATTAAGAGAGAAAAGAAAATTGGCTCCTTCCTTGTAACTGACAAGATTTTGCATGTCCTTGTAATAGCACTCTATACTTACTTCAAATGCACCTAAATTTTTTGCTAATCCAGCTGCATATTGACGAGAAGTTTGTGGTTTAATGGTTGCTGTGGAGGGAACCCATAAATCAGTAGGTAATCCGATACCCTCATTAGTCAATAAATTCACAAATTGCATCATATCTGCATAGGACGCTTTGAGGGCAATATCACCAGGCAAAGTGTAGTTCATGCCAATTCTAGGTTGCAAAGACGTATAGGTCTCATTCTGCACGGATAATCCTGCAAAGTGTAATCCTGCATTTACTTTGAATTTTTCGCTAACGGTCCATTCATCCTCTACATAAGCAAAGAATTCGTCCGATAAAATACTTTGACTACCTAAAGAAGTGTCAAGATTGAAGTCTGTACTGGTGAATTTAAGATTGGTGGCTCCTGGGGTGAATTTATGATTGGTGTACCCTGCTCCGTAGCGTACATAATGCAAAGGACTGTGTGCATAATCAAAGTCTATACGGCCTCCATAATCTTCGATTCCTGATAAATACAGTGCTGCTAGATTTTCAATTTCTTGTCCAGTGGTGTCTGGAAAATTGGGTAGAAAAGAGGTCTCAGAGACGGCTCTTGTATTGAAATTGTAGAGCGATCGGGTTAAGGTCACATTGGAGAATAACTTTGGACTCCATTGATGGTTCCATCTCAGTGCGGTGATGCTGTTCATCCAATCAATACCAAAATCGAACTCTTCAGTTCTAGTGCTATCAGAATATTTATCCTTTATTCCGAAGTTATCTTGACCTTGGAAGTGACTTAAGTAAACGCGGTCTTTTTTGCCAATTTTGTAATTGATTTTTCCATTGGTATCGTAGAAATAATATCTAGGTGAAGTTTGCTGATTTGGATTGTTGTTGTTAGCAGAATTAATGAAAGGCCTTGCAAGAACGTCAAGGTATGTTCGTCTACCGCTTATCATAAATGACGCCTTGTCTTTGATTAGCGGACCTTCTAAGGTTAGTTTTGAAGAAATAATAGAAGCAGTGGCATCTCCGTGAAATTGATTCATATTGCCCTCCTTCATATTGATTTCAAGCACTGATGAAAGTCGACCTCCGTAACGTGCTGGAAAACCGCCTTTTGTGAGGCTTACATTGGAAATTGCGTCTGCGTTGAAAACTGAAAAGAATCCAAACAAGTGATTAACGTTGTATAGCGGCACTCCATCCAAAAGAATTAAATTTTGATCTGGAGAGCCTCCTCGAACATACAGCCCAGAAGTACCTTCTCCGCCGCTCTGCACACCCGGCAAAAGTTGCAAAGTTTTCATAATATCAACTTCCCCTAAAATTGCTGGTAATGATTTGAGCTGTTTTATGGGGACTTCCATTTTAGACATTTGAACCTGCTCTTGAATGGTCTGACCTTTAGAGGCTACTACATCTACTTCATTAAGCATGTTGTTAGAAGGTTTAAGCCTGAAATCAAACTCAATATTTTTATCTAACGTGATTTCGAACTGATTGCTTTCATATCCAAAGTAGGTGAGACGAATAATCTGGACACCTTGTGGCAAGGTGAACGAGTAAAATCCGTAGGTATTGGATGATGTACCTAATTTGAGTTCCGGTGACCAAATATTAACTCCTATAAGTGCTTCACCAGTCTCAAAGTCGGTGATATAGCCGCTTAGGGTGCGGTTTTGCGCCCATAGTGAGCTTGAAATGAGCAATAATACCGCTGCTATTCTGATTTTCATAGATGATGTCTTGTTGGCACTTTAGTAGGGAAAATCGTGCCACTGTTTTTTAGGGCAAGTAGCCACAATCCTTCGATGTCAATGGCTTTTTAGATATGCGGTCCCTCCATATCCCTGGTCGTACGACCACTCTAAATTGAAGAGGCTCTGCAATTTTTTCAGAATAAAAATCCCAAGGTAGCCAAGAAATACCTAGTTCTAGCTCTGTGATTTTGGATGGATTTTTACCTCCTTTTCGCAATTCTTGACGGTTAATATAATGCGTAGAGGCCAGGTGAAACCCGAGGGTAGGTCCATTAAACTTTCGGTAATAGTTACGAGGAAACCGGTAAAACATGCTTTTCACAGAACTTGGCTCTATATATCCGTCTTGACCTAAAATCGTGTAGTGTAATGGTAGGAGGAGCCCCATTTTATAGGAAGATTCTCTCAACTTAATAAGATTTCGCCTTTGGCTAGTTTTAATAAATCTGATGCTGTAGTTCTGTTTTGTAATTCCTAAAAAACCACTAAGGGACTGCCCAAATGGCCAAGCCTCGACCACATTAGGGTTGATACTAGAAGAGTTTAATGTGTAAACACCCGCTACCCTGATACGGTTGAATAAAAGCCCAGAGGTAAAGTGAACGTCCCTATTAACCAAAGTCTCAAATGGATAATAAGAAGTGGCAGGCAAAATTTCGTCATGGAAGCCAAAGCCAAAAAGATTAGGTACAGAGGTTTCAACAAGCCTAATGCTTACCTCTTCTAGTTTTGTTTTTACAATCTCTCGATTTCTGATTGGAAGATTAACCGTCCAAAAGAGTTGCCCCGCTGGTCGAATATGAGGAATCCATGTGTAACCAAAAGCGTCCCTAAAAAAGTGATGTGGGGTTAAATATCCATCAGCTTGAAGAGTCGTGCTCCAGCCATCATTACTCCAATATTGAGTTTTGGTAGCTAATGTGAATGGATACTCAAGGAGCGAAGGAGAAAATGCGACGGGTGTTATATCAAATTGCCACTTACCATTTAAAGCAGCTCTTCCGTAAGAGGTCATGGAAGCTCCGCCAGAAAAGTCTTGCCGATGATTAATTTCTTGAGCGCTCGCTTGAATAAAGCAGAGAGTGAGTAGGAAAAGAAGTTTGGCCTTCATGTGTTTTAGATATCAAGTATTCTAATTTCTTCAAAAGGCTTTAGCTTACCAAATCCTAATTCTTTGGGGGTCATTGTGGTGAATTGGCTTTGTGGAATGCAACCGATAAGTTCCGAGGAAGGGGCCTCAAATCCCATTTCTTCCGCCAGTTCTTGGACTCGGGTAAACACCTCACAAACTCCGGCTACATTCGGCTTGGTGAGGTTGCAGCTGACTTGTACGAGATCGAAATCGGGCAAATACCATCCTATGGCTTTCACCCCCAGCATACCGCCGTCACGTTCTCGGATTTTTCCAGCTATTTTCTTTGCTGCTTTTAACCGCTGCTCAATCTCGCCACCGATTAGATTTACGTTGTAAGCAACCATCAAGGGGCGCACACTCATCGCTGTGGCGCCGTGCAGGGCTACGGTCGAGGTGTATGTCTGTGGACCGAAGTCGGGGAGGTCGCCGCGTTGAAATCTTTCCGCTAGGCCTTCGTATTCTCCTTGGCGCACTGCCGCGAGGTTTTTTCGACTTGGGTTGGTCGCTAAATGCTCGTAGCCATAAATTGCTACATCGTGTTTCGCACTTATTTTTCGGGCGAATGCGCCTACACGTCGGAGTAAGTCTTCTGCATAGGATTCATCGTCAAGCAAAACGAAAGGACAAACGTCCACAGCGCCCATTCGTGGGTGAATACCTTGGTGCTCGCGCATATCTATCTCGCTTAGAGCAATAGCAAAGAGCGTTTCAGTGGCCTTTAGGACTTGGTCCACGGGACCGAGATAGGTGAATACCGTACGGTTGGCGCTTTTACCGGGATCTACAAAATGCAGTGTTACACCATCCGTAGCTTCCACTCCTGCAACAATGCGGTCCAAGATGGCCGGATCGGCGGTGCTTACGTTGGGTATGCATTCTATCCGATAGCTCATGTTATTCGCTGTAGATGTGAGCTTTTATAAAATCGGATACGAGCAGGGCTAATCCTCTTCCTACAACAGCATTTTCCTCTTCGCTGGTTACGCGGCCTTCGCAAAGATGGAAGTAGTGGGGAAGCATGTCGAGTGCGTAAATGATTTGACGAACTTGATCGAAGGAGAATCCGCTCACGCTTTGTGCGCTTGAGGGGAAATTAGCAATAACATCCACGTCTAATTCCAATGCATACTCCATCCCCAAATGTTCTGCAACATGAATGAGTGCCTCATCTTGAGTCAGTTCACCCGATTGTAAATCTTCGAAGCTTGCCACATTAAAGGCGTCGTTGTGCTCAATCGTTTGCCAAATGTATTCTGGCGTATAGTTTTCTTGCAGCCCGAGCATAAAGTAGTTGGCCATGTAGCCCGCCTCTGCTGCATAGGTAAAACCGTTGCCGCTGTGTCTGCCTTCAGTGGATCTCAGGTCTGTGTGTGCATCAATATTCAGACAATTGATGGATCGTTCTTTAGCCTCGCTACTGCCTTTCAAACAACCATAGGCATTGTTATGCCCCCCGCCAATCACTATTGGGATGGCACCTAATTCAGTTATTCTGCGGACTATAGCGCTTACCGTATGATCGTTCGCTGCCGTGGCTTCGCGCAAAGCCTCAATATTGTCGTCTTCGACGGATGCAGTTGCTACCACTGCTCCTAAAATCGCTACGGATTCTGCGGGAAAAAATCGGTTCACCTGCATGTTCAGGAAGTAATTCAAGAAACTTTGAAAAGCACGATCTGCTCCGCCCCGGCCGTGATTCGCTCGAACTCCAAAATCTTCTTCAATTCCTACAATAATGAATTTGTGTGGTAGCGAATTGGCATTGGTCCAATCTGACTCATTGACGGCAGCGATGCTCTGACCTAAGCGTTCTTCGCCCTGACGAATTGATGTGCGGCTAAGGAGATCTTCTTTAGTGTAATGCTCTAATACTGTACTCATTGGATATGACCACCTAAAATAGTGGTTTGAATGTGGTTGATTCCGAAATCGTAACAGAGGTATTCTAGTGAAGGGATCTCTTTGGTGATGACAAGGTCAGCATCTTTACCAACGGCTATTGAGCCTTTTCGGTCGTGAAGGTTCAAGGCAGCTGCACCATTCAAGGTGGCTGCATTCAATGCCTCAGCTGGGGTCATCTTCATCTTAGTACAGGCCATATTACAAACGAGCTGCATATTTCCTCCCGGGGAAGAGCCAGGATTGTAATCTGTGGCCAATGCTACAATAGTGTCATTTTCTATGAGTTCGCGGGCCGGGCCGTAGGGGATGCCCAGAAAGTAGCTGCACGAGGGAAGCAGCGTTGCTATGGTATTGCTTCCGTGTAGAGACTTCATGGCCTTTGAGGTCATAACTTCTAGGTGATCAACACTTAATGCTTGAGCGGCTACTGCCATTTCAATTCCGCCAATGTCGTAAAACTGGTTGACGTGAATCTTTAGCGGTAGCCCACTTTGGGTGCTGGCATCGATCAAATGCTGCAGTGCGTTTAGTTTGAAATAGTCCCGCTCAATGAATCCGTCCAAGAATAGGGCAAGGCCCTCGGATTGCACTATTGGAAGGCACTGCTCCAACATATACTTCGTGTAGCTCGCATCGTCCATACCCTGCGCCTTTGCCCACGCAGGCAGTGCATGCGCCGCCAAAAAGGTAGGAATGAGTGTGGCGCTGCTTTGATTATTGAGCGCTTTGATTGCGCGCAAGAGCTTTAATTCGTTCTCCGGGTCTAAACCATAACCGCTTTTCACTTCAAGTGTCCCTGTGCCGCAGTCGATGAGATTCTGCAAGCGAAATTGGGCTTGCCTTACGAGCTCGTCAATATTCGAGGTACTCACTTTTGCTGCACTATTGAGAATACCTCCACCTGCTGCAGCGATTTCCTCATAACTCGCACCTTTAAGCCGAAGGTTGAATTCTTCCTCACGCGTTCCAGCATAAACCAGATGGGAATGTGAATCTACGAAGGCGGGCATAACGTGTTGTCCACTGCAATTTTGAACAGGCAATTCATCTTGAGGACAATTACCCATGGGACCAAATGATGAAATTTTTCCCTCTTTTATGATGAGGTAGGCATTTTCAATCGTTGGGAAATGAGCTAAGTCTGCGCCTCGCAACCATTTGATACCCTCCTTGTGCACACCGCCTAAGGATTTTATGTTAATTAGCTTCAGGTTCATACCCCAATATTACGGAGAATGTGCTTTAGTTTCCTACTTTAGTGGCATGCCTGGAAACACAATAGGAAAATCTTTGGTTCTCACGACATATGGTGAAAGCCACGGCACGCAAATAGGAGGGATTTTGGATGGAATGCCGTCGGGAATAGAAATGAATCTAGACTTGGTTCAGAAGGCCTTAGACCGCCGCCGTCCTGGTCAAAGTCATTTGACTACAGAGCGTAACGAAGAAGACACGGTAATCTTCCACAGTGGCCTTTTTGAAAGTAAAACAACGGGAACGCCTATTACTTTTTCTATTTTAAACAAAGACCATCGTAGTGAAGACTATGGTCAAATCAAGGATGTTTTTCGCCCTTCACATGCCGATTTTGTTTACGAAGCGAAATACGGACATAGAGATTATCGTGGAGGCGGTCGGTCAAGTGCACGTGAAACGGCCTGTCGAGTTGTTGGCGGTGCTCTAGCGGCTCAAATACTCCCAAACATTCAGGTCAAGGCTTGGGTAAGCGCTGTAGGACCCGTGAAGTTAGCAGCGTCAGCTGAACAACTGGATTTAAGTGCTATAGATGCACATCCAACGCGTTGTCCGGATCAAGAGACGGCCAAAGAGATGGAAACTTATATAGAACAATGTCGCGCGGCAAACGACAGTACTGGTGGTGTTATATCCGCCATAGCAACTGGTGTTCCAGTAGGATTGGGTGAGCCTGTTTTTGATAAATTACAAGCGGATTTAGCTAAAGCACTCATGAGTATTAATGCTGTTAAGGGATTTGAAATCGGCTCCGGTTTTTCTTCTTCAGAAATGACCGGCAGCATGCATAATGATGCTATTAACGAAGATTTTTCAACTGCTACGAATAATGCTGGAGGCATTGTAGGTGGATTGAGTAACGGTGCTCCAATTGAAGTACGTGTTGCTTTTAAGCCTGTTGCAACAATTGGCAAAAATCAAAAAACGGTTAATAAGGATGGTGAATCAACTATTCTTGCTGCAAAGGGTCGTCATGATCCCTGTGTGGTGCCGCGTGCCGTCCCTATTGTAGAGGCTATGATACAATTGGTGTTGGCCGACCATTACCTAAGAAATTTGAAATACAAAGCATGAAAAAACCGTCGTTACCCGTACAGATTATCATTGGATTAGTTTTAGGAATAGTATGGGCAATACTCAGTTCTTCCATGGGATGGAGTGAATTCACCATAGATTGGATAGCTCCCTTTGGAACCATCTTCATTAATCTCTTGAAACTTATTGCAATTCCATTGGTCTTATTTTCAATAATTGCAGGAATAGGAAACTTAAGCGACGTAGCAACCTTGGGAAGGATGGGGGTAAAAACTTTGGCGTTATATATTGGATCTACTGTTCTTGCAGCGTGCATGGGTATGTTGATTGCCAACACCTTTAATCCCGGAAAACAGACTGCTAAGGACCAATTGAACATCAATCGTGTAGCTTATGAATTATGGGTCAATGATACAGAAGGGGTTGAGTTTTTTGATGATACAAGGTTATTAGCGGATCCGTCAATGCAAGGGTATATGTCTGAGGCGCAGGCTGCAATTACGGAGCAACTCAATAATGAAGAGCTAAACGCCAAGGTAGCAAAAGCCAATGCTGTAAAAAGCCAGAAGAAGGACGGCCCACTTCAATTTTTTGTAGACATGGTTCCTTCTAACATCTTCCTATCCTTTAACGACAGCCTGATGCTGCAAGTCATATTTTTCGCCATTTTCTTTGGGATTGTGATGGTCATGCTGCCTGCTCAAAGTATGGAGCCAGTATCAAAATTGATGAATGGCTTTTCCGATATTTTCATCAAGATGGTAGATGTAGTTATGAAAGGAGCTCCGTTTTTCGTCTTTGCTCTTTTGGCAGGTAAGTTAGCATCGATGGCTGGCGACGAACCCGGTCGTTTATTGGAGATTTTCAAAGCCTTAGGAGCCTATACGGGATCGACCATTTTGGGACTTCTAATTATGATCTTGATTCTATACCCTGCAGTTCTAGCATTTCTTATTAATCGAAAGACCAAAATGGGCTATTGGAAAAGTTGGGGTTATTTTATGAGGGGAATTAGACCTGCTCAATTGCTGGCCTTTTCAACGTCATCTACGGCCGCAACCTTACCGGTAACAATGGATTGTGTTCGTGACAATTTGGGTGTTGATGAAGAGATAGGTTCGTTTGTATTGCCTGTAGGGGCAACCATAAATATGGATGGAACTGCTTTGTATCAAACTGTTGCAGTCATCTTTATGGCTCAATTTCACATGATAGACCTCACATTAGCACAGCAAGCTACTATCATTTTCACGGCTACTTTAGCTTCAATTGGCGCGGCCTCTGTTCCTTCTGCTGGGATGATCATGCTCATACCTATTCTAGAGAGTGTCGGCCTTAATCCTGCTTGGATTGCAATCATTTTCCCGGTGGATCGAATCATTGATATGGTCCGGACCGTTTTGAATTTGACAGGTGATGCATCAGTGTCCACAATTATTGCGTTATCTGAGAATAAACTGACTGTAGTCGAACAAGAGGAGCTTTAATGCGAAGAATCTTTATTGTTTTTTTCCTGTTATTAGCCGTAAAGGCTTCAGCGCAAATGGGGCCTGTTGAATTGGGTAAGCATTGCGGAGATGACCATCGCAGCGCTACAAAACAAATTCAAAAGGCCATACGTGCCATGAATCAAAGAGATTATCCAAATGCGAGCGTTTATATAGGTGCGGCCTTACGTCAAAACGATGAGGACCAACATGCACTTTATTTAAAGGGTGAGTTGAGTATTCGAACCAAAAAATTTCATCTCGCAGAGGCACACTGGAAACAATTAGTAAAACGCTGCCCAAGCTACAAACCTGATTTACTTTATGCAGTTGGGTCATTGTGTATGGCAGCTGGGCGCAATGATGAAGCGGAGACTTATTTTGAACAGTGGTTGCTTCAAGACGATCGGGAAACGACATTTGATAGCGAAGTAAAAGGAATGCTGGAAGAAATCAATCTTAAAGAAACCTTTCTAGCCAATCCAGTGCCCTATGATCCGAAGCCTGCACGAAATGTTAATACGCGCTGGGACGAATATTTGGGGGCCTTAACGCCGGACGGTTCTCAATTTTATTTTACCCGTAGAAGCAAAAAGCGAAATAAATACGAAGGTCCAGCGTCTCCTCTTAGAAGTGTAGAGGAGTTCAGCTTAGCCAAGACTCTGAGTAGTGCCAATTCATTTCTTTTTGAAGAGGGAACGGCTTTAAGTGCACCATTCAATACAAAGTATAATGAAGGAGGCCCCACTATTACCGCGGATAATCGCCTTATGGTTTTTACTATATGTGAGCGCGACGAAAAGACTGGTCGTCAGAATTGTGACCTGTACTTCACGACATTTTCTTATGGCGTTTGGAACGGAATCCGTCCAGTTCCTAATGTCAATCTCCCAGGGAGCTGGGAGAGTCAACCGTCTATTTCACCTAATGGAGATGTACTATATTTTTCGAGCAACAGAAAAGGAGGGTTTGGAGGATTAGATCTTTATAAGAGTAAACGTCAAGCAGATGGAACGTGGTCTTTACCAGAAAACTTAGGGCCCACAATCAATACGGCAAAGAACGAAAAGAGTCCTTTCATCCACCCTGATAGCGAGAGCTTGTACTTTGCCAGCGACGGTCACCCGGGCATGGGCGGGTACGATTTGTTCAAGAGTACCGATGACGGTCCAGAATGGGACAAGCCTCAGAATCTGGGTTATCCCATCAATACCGAGAAAGACGAGATTGGCTTGATGGTTACCCTTGATGGGAAGCAAGCCTATTTTGCTTCCAACAAAATCAATAAGGCCAACGGCTGGGACATATACTTTTTTAATCTCTATGAAGCCGTGCAGCCTGAAGAAGTAGTATTGGTGAAGGGAACATTGACTAAAGACATGTTCGCCTCTGACGATGAGGCTAAGGTGATTTTAAAAAACAGTACCACCGGCGAGACCACAACCTTGCAAGTAGATGAAGAAAGTGGCGCATTTGCAGCGGTAGTTAAAAAGGAGGAAGCAGACGCGTTTGTGATCAAATTAGATGCAAAGAAGGCTGCGTTCAGCGCTGCACCATTGCGCTTGGCACTGGCTTCATCCGGTCCTCCCGGCGACGTGAGTCGTATGCAGATAGAACTGGAACAGACGGATATGGCGGAAGGAGAATCGTATCCCATCCCTAATATCCTCTTTGAAACTAACTCTGACCATTTGGATGACTTGAGTAAATTACTCGTTGCAGAGTTTGCAGAGTTTTTATCTAGTAACCCTCATTTAAAGGTACAGATTCAAGGACACACCGATAATATTGGAGATGCTCCGGCCAACCTTAATCTAAGTACTAGGAGGGCTAAGCGAGTAACAGATACGTTGTATGGCTATGGCATTGATGCCTCTAGACTGAGTTCCAAAGGCTATGGTGAAAGTCGCCCAGTGGCCAGTAATGAGACCGAACAGGGCAGAGCAAAGAACCGTCGTACGGTTTTCGTAGTACAGCAATTGTAATTTCAGGTAAAATAACACCCTCAAGTAAGGGGCAAAAAAAATCCCGAGCTTCTAGCTCGGGATTTTTTGTATCTCTTGTGGTGAGGATTAGAAGCGTCGTTCTTTGATACGAGCTGCTTTACCCGTACGCTCTCTTTGGTAGAAGATACGCGCACGACGTACTTTACCTCGCTTGTTTACCTCAATCTTCTCAATCGCGGGAAGGTTCACTGGGAAGATACGCTCCACACCAATGTTTCCACTCATTTTGCGAATAGTAAAAGTTTCAGTAGCACCTGATCCTCTGCGCTGTAAAACTACACCACGGAAGAACTGCGTACGTGTTTTCTCACCTTCTGTAATCTGCGTATATACTGTGATTGTATCACCTGCGCCAAATTCCGGTAAGTCTTTTCTAGAAACGAATTCGTCGTTTACAAACTGAACTAAGTCCATGTTTTTATTTGTTTTTATTGCTGTGGGTCAACATTCACATCTTTTGCCAGAGGTTGACGCGCAGTCCCTTACGGGAGGGCAAAAGTAATTAAAAATTCTTTTTAAAATTGCTCTCGGCCTGCAAAATGAAAATCACCTTCAATTTGAGCATTTTCATCACTATCAGAACCGTGCACTGCGTTCTCACCAATGCTAGTTGCAAAACGAGCACGAATTGTTCCTTCTGCCGCTTCTGCAGGGTTTGTTGAACCAATAAGTGTTCTGAAATCTTCTACAGCATTGTCTTTTTCTAAAATAGCTGCCACAATAGGGCCCGAAGTCATAAACTCTACCAATTCTCCAAAGAATGGACGTTCCTTGTGTACGGAATAAAATGCTTCTGCGTCCGCTTGTGAAAGTTGAGTCAACTTCATAGCTGAGATTTGGAACCCTGCTTCTGTAATTTGGTTGAGAATTGCACCAATGTGTCCATTGCGAACAGCATCCGGTTTAATCATGGTTAAAGTCTTATTAGCTGCCATTTTATTTCAGTTTTTCTAAATTTTGCGCCGCAAAGGTACACTTTTCTCGCACCTTTGTACGAGATTGTAGTCATTATGCAAGAAATACGTTTAGACGGTTTTAAAGATGCGGTTGATTCCGCCCAAAATGTGGTCATTACAAACCATACAAATCCAGATGGAGACGCCATGGGTAGTGCTTTAGCGTTAAAAAGAGTCTTGGAAAAATTGAACAAGAGTGTGAGCGTCATAGTGCCCAATCCGTATCCAGAATTCCTTTGGCATCTCTCAGGTAATGAGGAGGTGATGATTTATTCAGAGGGAAAATTGGCGGCAAATGCTAAAATTGAATCGGCCGATATGATATTCCACTTAGATTACAATGCCTATCATCGCAGTGCAGATATGGAACAAGCATTACGCGGTGCAAAGGCAATAAAGACTGTAATTGATCATCATCAACAACCTGAAAATTGGCCCGACTTTATCTACAGCGACACAATGATGAGCTCCACCTGCCAGATGATTTATGAACTCTGTGATATGATGGGATGGGAGCATTTATTGGATGAAGAAAGCGCCGCTTGCATTTATACAGGAATAGTAACCGATACGGGTAGTTTTAAATTTAGTGCAACGAGTGCACGAACTCATGAAGTTGCCTCTAAGCTTTTAGGTTTGGGTGTTCAGCCACAACATTTACACAATAAAGTTTTTGATTCTCAGCCAGTAGCTCGTTTGCGATTACTTGGTACGATGCTTGAACAAATGGAAGTAAGTCAAGATAAAACAAAAGTCCTCCTCTATTTAACGGAAGAACAATGTTTTCAATTGGGCTACCAAAAGGGAATTACAGAAGGATTTGTGAATTACGGCCTAAGTATCAGTGGCGCTATTCTAACAATTTTCCTGCGTGAAGAAGATGGTGCTGTTAAGTTGTCCTTAAGAAGTAAGGGCGATTTTGATGTCAACGCTTTGGCACGGTCCTATTTCAATGGCGGCGGGCACAAAAATGCCGCAGGTGGAAGAATTGAAATGAGTATGTCAAATGCCATCAAGCATGCTAAAAAACACCTAGAATGGTGAGGATAGGAAGCTTTGTTTTATTAAGCTTAGCCTTAAACGCTTGTGCCGAATATAATTCGTCAGAAGAGGCAGTTATTGAGGTCGATCCAATAGAACGTCAAAAGATTTATTTAGCGCAAGAGCGTGCGCAATTAGATGCCTATATAATTACTCATGAATTGGAAGGCATTCAGCGAAATGGTTTTGGCATGTATGAATTGAGTATGATTCATGGTAAAGGAAAGACAGCAAAATTTGGAGATCAAATCATCTACAGTGCAACGGTTTATTTACTCGATGATAGTGGCATAGGGCAATACACGGACACAGTAGAGTTGGGAAGAAGTGAAATGGAAACGGGGCTCCATGAAAGTTTGAAAGGAATGAAAGAGGGAGAAAAAAAACTCGTATTAATTCCTTCATTTTTGGCTCACGGAATTGCCGGTGATCTTGATCGGGTTCCGCCGCAAAGTCCATTGCGTTATGATATCCGCCTTATTCAGGTAGTCCGCTGATCTGCAGCGCGCCTTCTGGATGATTTTCTAATTCATCCATTACAATGTAAAGCGACATGAAATGGTCATTGTCAGATGATACTCCTTCTAATTCTAGTACTACCTGTTTGGCAGTTTTGCTGAAGTGAATGGTCTTCATGAAGTTGTATTCATCTAAATAGATGCCCTGAAGCGCTCCTCCTTTAAAATCTGTTGTAAACTCTTGAAATCTGAAATGAACGGTTCCATCCTCTATATTTTCCTTTGTTAGGAAAAGTTCATTATCCTTAAAAGTTAAATAGACGTGGTCGTTGGTACTAGCTAAATCGAAGCTAATTTGAGTATCATGATTGTACATCTCATAAGAGGTGACTTCAAAACTTTTTCGATTTAAATCATCTAGCGTGTTAGGATTCGCAATACTTCCAATCGGAGCATCGCAAGAAGAAAAAGAAAAACACAATAAAATTCCACAGAGGGGTAAAGTAAACAACCTTTTCATATCTCTTCATTTAACATTTATAGCGTAAAGTTAACATAAAATTTACATATAACAACGTAAAAGTTTACAAATAGTTAACATTAATTAAAGGGTTAGAGACAGCTCAAATACAATACTTACCATCCTTAATTCTTTCTAGAACCATTACCTTTGCAGATAATTAATTAGATGAAGAGATGTTAAAAAAAATACTTACAATTTTTGTGATTGGTTCCATTGCATCGGCTTGCGGTGCCACCAACGTTACCGTGAACAATGAGACCGTTGAACTGAACGATGGCATTTATGCAAAATTAACCACTTCAATGGGCGAAATCTTAATCGATTTCCATGAAGAGTACGCTCCAATGACAGCAGCAAATTTTATTGCATTGGCTGAAGGAAACCATCCAAAGGTTTCTCAGGAATATGCATCCAAACCTTATTTTGATGGTATTGTCTTCCACAGAGTGATACCCCAGTTTATGATTCAATGTGGCGATCCAACAGGAACAGGTTCAGGAAGCCCAGGTTATCAATTTCCTCAAGAAATTTCCAATGAACTTCGTCATGATAAGCCGGGAGTTGTCAGTATGGCCAACGCGGGTCCTGGAACCAATGGATCACAATTTTTTATCACCCATAATCCTACACCACATTTAGATGGTAGTTACAATATTTTCGGACAAGTGTTGCACGGTCAAGAAATCGTAGATGCCATTGGAGGCGTTGATCGCGATCAAAGAGACCGTCCAAAAGAGGATGTGATTCTTGAAAAGGTAGAGATTATTCGAGTGGGTAAGGAGGCCAAAAAATTTGATGCACCCGTTTTATTTGAATCTGGGGTGAATGGTGAAGAGGAACGCATTAAGGCAGCAGCAGCAGCTATTGAAAATGAAATAGATAATATGTACCCAGAAGCACAGAAAACAGCTTCAGGATTACGCTATATAATTGAAGATATGGGCAGTGGAGAAAAGCCTGCTCTAGGGCAAGTGGTTCGGGTAAATTATTCCGGTTTCCTTTTGGATGGTAAATGCTTTGATACCTCTGATAAGAGTTTAGCTCAAGCAAATGGAGTATATGATCCGCGAAGAGAGCCCTACGAGCCTATTCCTGTTGAAATTGGTCCACGCGGCAGAGTAATCAAAGGATGGCAGGAAGGTTTGACGCTCCTAAATATTGGTGGTAAAGCCAAGTTAATCATCCCCCCATATCTTGGATATGGAGAACGTGGAGCTGGAGGCGTAATTCCTCCAAATGCACCACTCGTGTTTGATATTGAAATAGTAGGATTAGCCAAGTAAAAGTAGTTCAGAGAATATTATGGAAAACGGTATATATGCCCAAATTGCAACACAAAAAGGGATCGTAAAAATCAAACTCGAGCACGAAAAGACCCCCATGACAGTTGCTAATTTTGTAGGACTAGCTGAAGGTAAATTGGAAAATACAGCGAAGGAAAGCGGCTTACCCTATTACGATGGCTTGACTTTTCATAGAGTGATTGCTGATTTTATGATTCAGGGTGGTGACCCAACTGGAACCGGCGCTGGTGGACCAGGCTATCAATTTGAGGACGAAATTCACCCAGAATTAAAACATGATAAAGCTGGTACATTATCTATGGCCAATGCCGGTCCAGGTACGAATGGTTCTCAGTTTTTTATTACACATGGCCCAACGAATTGGTTAGACGGGAAACATACTGTATTTGGTTACGTCACTGAAGGTCAGGATGTAGTCGATTCCGTGGTTGAAGGAGATAGTATAGAAAAGTTAGATATTGTTCGTGTAGGAAAAGATGCAGAATCTTGGGATGCATCTGAAATTTTCACATCATCCAGAAGCAAGGCTGAAGAGGCAGCAAAGGCAGCATTGGAAGCCGCAAAAGCTGCAGAGGCGGATGCTTTAAAAGAGTACACTAAAGGTGCCCAAAAAACCGAGAGTGGCTTGATGTATTCGATAGAAGAAGAGGGACAAGGCTCCAAGCCAAACAAGGGTGATAGTGTGCAGGTTCATTACGAACTAAAACTTACAAGTGGAGTAGTAGTAGATAGTTCTTTTCAGCGTGGTCAACCAATTTCTATAAATATTGGAGTTGGTCAGGTAATTCCTGGTTGGGACGAAGGAATCATGTTACTGAAGGAAGGCTCAAAAGCTACTTTGGTAGTTCCATCTGACTTAGGGTATGGACCATCAGGAGCGGGAGGGGTGATTCCTCCAAATGCCACTCTGATTTTTAAAGTGCAATTGGTCAAAGTAGGCTAAGGCAAAAAACTAAATAAAGTCCTCCATGGTTAAATGGGGGACTTTTTTACTAGAATAATGTATCAATAAGTTTCTGGACCAGTCTTACTTTCCCTTTTGTGTATGGGGCGCTAAGAACCTTGTTCACGGGCAATCCCCATTGATAGAATACAGCTCTCGTATTACTAAACTCAAGAAAGCCGGATTCACCATTTGTTCTGCCCATTCCACTGTGTCCAACACCACCGAAAGGAAGATAATTGTTCGCAACTTGAATTAAGGACATGTTTACCGCTGTTGCACCAGCACGAGTATGGTTTTGAATACGTCTGATATTTTTTTTGTTTCGGCTATATATGTAAACTACAAGAGGGTGCTCTCTGCTTGAAATTTCTTTAAGCGGTTCTTCTAAATTGTCGAAGGTAAAGACAGGAAGTAAAGGGCCAAAAATTTCTTCTCTCATTAAAGCCCCTTGTTTTGGTGGGTCTAAAATAACGGTGGGTTCAATTTTACGCATTTCTCTTGACCCATTGCCTCCAACGATTAGTTCCCCCTGTTCCTTTGAGGCATCGCTCAGCATGGAGTACAGTCGTTCCCAATGATTGTTATTTACGATTTGAACAAAATCGTCACTCTTCATCGGGCTTTCACCGTAGTATTGTTCAATAGTTTCTAAAACTCCTTTCTTAAAATCTTCAAGTTTTGCCCTGTGAACATATACATGGTCTGGCGCGATACAGATTTGACCTGCGTTGGTAAATTTGGCCCAAGCAATGCGTTGGCCGGCGGCATAGGCGTTTGCGCTGTCATCCACGATAGTTGGACTTTTACCTCCTAGTTCTAGTGTTACAGAAGTTAAATGTTTACTTGCCGCTTGCATCACAATTTTCCCTACCGCTGTAGAACCGGTGAAAAAAATATGTTCAAATCGCAAATCTAGAAGCTGTTTTGCTGTTTCAACTCCTCCTAAGGCCACAAAGGCTTCCTCTTCGGAAAAAATACTTCCAATTAATTCTGCCATGACTCGTGATGTCTCTGGCGTATGCTCAGAAGGTTTCATTATCACTGTATTTCCGGCTGCAATTGCATTTGTGAGGGGCTGTAAGGTCAAAAATATTGGATAATTCCAAGGACTAATGATGAGCACGTTCCCTTTTGGTTGAACCTCTGTGTAGGATGTGGATCCAAATAACATAAGGGGAGTCTTCACCTTTTTTTGCCGTGTCCATTGCTTTAAGTTTTTCCTTAGAATCTTAATATTATCTAATGTTGGAAGTATTTCTGTGAGACGCACCTCAACCTCTCCTTTGTTGAAATCGGCTTTCATTGCCTGAGCCAATTTTTGTTGCCATTCTCCTTTGAGCGCTTCACGCAATTTCTGCAGCTTTTGGAGTCTATACTCTAGCGGCTTTTTCGCTAGAATTTTTGAAAAATTCCGCTGCTTTTCAATAATCTCAAGAAGGTTGTTCATCATTTTTGGAATTGACTAGACTCAAAAGTTTAACATCATATTCGTTCAAGTGTTCTAATCACAATGGTTTGTGTCATACAGGATGTGATTATAGATGTAAAGAGTAATAAATACTAATTAATCATTTCACTATTCCTGATTGTTCAGCGGGTGAAATTCCGCTATTTTATCTCCTAGATGTTTGGCGCTGATGTGTGTGTAAATTTCTGTTGTAGTGATACTTTCGTGCCCAAGCAATTGTTGAACCACCCTCAAGTCTGCTCCACGTTCAATCAGATGAGTAGCAAAGCTATGACGCATAGTATGAGGAGATATATTCTTTTTAATTCCAGCCAAAGCCGCAAATCGTTTTAGCTTCATAAAAATACTTTGACGTGTTAAACTTCCCCCTCTGTTGCTTAAGAATACTGTATCGCTGTCATTAGTTTTGGGTTTGGTGTTTGGTCGTTCATGTTCGAGATAAAGTTCCAAATACTTAATTGCCTCCTGATGTATGGGCACAAGCCTTTGTTTATTTCCTTTTCCTGTAACAATGATGTATCCATCTTTGATACGCAATAGTGAAAGTTTTAATTCACAAGCCTCACTGACCCTTAGTCCACAAGCATAAAGTAATTCAATAATTGCTTTATCCCTTGTGCTGAATTGTTCATTCATGGGAATGACGTCAAGGATTCTTTGTACCTCTTTTTCACTGAGCACTACAGGAATGGTACGATTTTGCCTTGGGTTTTCAAATAGTAATATTGGGTTTTGTGTAATGTGTTTTTCCTCTTGTGCCCAATTGTAAAACCCGCGTAAAGAGCTTAACATTCTACTTTGAGACCTTGCCGATTGACCGGTCTTGTGCATATTAGAAAGCAGGGCAGAAATTTCTTCAGGGCCTGATTCTATTGCACTTTTCTTACAGACATCATGAAATTTTTGCAAGTCACGTTGATAAGCAACGATTGTGTTTTTACTCAGTCCACGCTCAAATTGTAGGTATTCAAAATAGTCAGATGTAAAATCGTTGTCTTTCACTCCTTAAATTTCGTTCTTCAAAAGGTAACTTCGCACTATGCGTATATTAATTCTCAACGGTCCAAATTTAAACTTGCTTGGAAAGCGAGAACCAGATATTTATGGGAATTCTAATTTTCAGGAGTTCTATGAAGAGCTTAGTGCGGTTTACGATGATGTGGCTTCCTTCAATTATCTACAGAGCAATGTTGAAGGCGAATTAATTAATATGCTCCAATCAAGTCAGGCAGATTATCAAGCCATAATTTTTAATGCAGGAGGATATACTCACACTTCTGTTGCACTAGCCGACTGTATAGCTGCCATTTCCGTTCCTGTCATAGAGGTACATATTAGTCAACCAGCTGCGAGGGAGGAATTCAGACATAAAAGTTTGATTGCTGGCAAATGTATTGGCAGTATCAGTGGATTTGGATTAGACTCTTATCGTCTGGCAGTGGAAGCGCTGATTCAAAAAAAGGATTAATATGTTAAAGAATATTCTTTCATCATTTCAACCGTATATCAAAAAGGCTTGGATTGTAGGGATATTGGTTCTTTTAGGATTCTATGTTTCTGAGATGATGATTAAAGGATCATTGTTTCAGGCATCACTTCCTGTATTAATTGTTTTCCTCCTTGCAATAACGATTCTTTTTCTTAATTATCCGAAGTTATTATACCTGTCGGCATTACTTGTTGGCCATTTTATGGCCTATTTTGGACGAGTTTATCCCGGTCCAACCTATGGTCTGGCAATTGATTTTTTATTGGCTATTGGTTTTGTTGTACTGCTGTCTGGTCGCGCGGAAATCTCTTTTAAGTATGTCAAGAAACCTGAATTTATTGCACTATTTATATGGATTATATACGTCTGTCTTTTAATATTGAATCCAAACGCTCCAGGCCCCATAGCTTGGTTTTATGCGATGAGATCTTATTGTCTGTATTTGATTTTAGTACCCATAGTGGTTTGCGGATTTATAACTTCAGCTAAGGACATTAGAACACTATTCAACATACTCATTGTATTATCAATCTATTGCACATTAATTGCTCTTCGTCAAGAATTTATTGGATTGTATGATTATGAGATGGATTGGTTGAATAGAGGCGCTATGTCAACGCACTTTATAAATGGTCGTCTTCGTGAATTCAGCATATTTACTGATGCTTCCAATTACGGCGGTTATTGCGCCTTCATGTGTGTAGCAGCTGCAACCTATGGATGTCTGCCTAACAGACTGCCCGGTCGTTTCTTTTATTTTGTCATAGCGCTATTTAATTTTTATGGGCTAATGTTGAGTGGATCGCGCGGACCAGTTGCCATTATTGGGATAGGAGGTATTGTATTTCTAATGATGGCTAGAAGGTCTCGTCTAACGTTTTTTGGGTCTATTGTCGGGTTGTTTGCGTTTGTATTTTTGAAGTTTACAACACTGCTAAACAGTAATTACAATATCTACCGTCTACGCACCGCATTTGACCCAAATGACGCTTCACTCGTGGTGAGAAAGGCTAAAGAAGAAATTTTAACAAAATATATGGCGGATAAACCGTTCGGTGGTGGAGTAGGTTCAGCAGGAAACTGGGGAGAACGATTTGCTCCCGGGACCTTTTTGGCTGATACACCAACAGATGGATTATTTTCGAGAATTTGGATGGAGACAGGGATTGTAGGATTAGTTCTCTTTATCGCGTTATTGATATTTCTTGTGATACGCATGGGCTATCGCCTATGGAGCCTTCCGGAGGGTAGGATAAGACAAATTTTACTCGGGTTTTATGCGGGTTATTGTGGCCTTATACTATCTAGTTATGTAAATGAAACCATGACACAAGTTCCTATGTCTATAATTTGCTATGCCGTTCCGGCGCTTATAATCGTTGCTGAATATTGGTACAAAACAGGGGTGGACATTAAAGACCCACCTGCGGCCCCTCGACCGCCTTTATATTAACTCACGAACCCTCCTCGCTACAAAAGCAAGTTCTGATGCAATAAGGGCTAGCGTATTGTCATATATACGAGATTGATTTGGCTCTCCGTCGCTCTTCTTTGGGTCCACAAACATCAAAGAATGGCGCTTTTTGGAACCATGTACGATGGGACAAGATTCATTTGCGCTATCACAAACCATGACAGCATGATAATTTTCTTGTGCATTGTATTCGTTATCATATTTTTTAGAAAACAAAACAGGCGTGGTATCCTCTTTTTCTAAATTTTCAATGAATATTTTATATGCTTGTTGATTATATGCTTGTATGGGCAGGACCTTAAAACCATGTCTAGCGAAACTTTGGGCTACCTCAGGAAATAAAGCTGTACTCTCTGTACCCCCGCTAAATGTATAAACATTCTTAAGACCGTAATAGTGAGCAGCCGTTCGGAAGAGCACTTCGCTAAAATGGCTTCGCCGGCTATTATGGGTACAAATAAAGTTGACTTTCAAGTCGTTTTCCTGTGAAAAGGATTGCGCTATAGCCTCTAAAATAGGCTTTCTATCTTGACTTGGAATTTGATTAAAAAGTTGATCTAAATTCATTAAATGGCAGCTTCTAAAATAGACTTTACGTCTTTTGAGCGAATGTCTTTATGTTCCCCTAAAATAATGGTTCGTTGTTTTTCCATGGCAGTCACACATGATTGTGGGAACGCACTTGCATTGTCTACATCATAATCACTCAATTTTGTGCCAATACCTAGACTTCTAAAGAAATCTTCTGTTTGATCAATAGCCTGCTCTGCTACTTTCCGGTCATCTCCGGTAAGCCCTAAAACGCGCCGACCGTATTGAGCTAACTTTAATTCCTTCTTCGCAAGCTTATACCTGTACATACTGGGCAACACAATGGCTAAAGTTCGTGCGTGGTCAATACCATAGGCAGCGGTGATTTCGTGTCCTATGGCATGTATGGACCAATCTGTTGGCACCCCTTTTTGGATAATGCCGTTTAAGGCCATATTGCAGCACCACATAAAATTCGCAGCCAGTTCAAAATTTTCAGGGGTGCTCATTACTTTGGGAGCAATCTCAATGAGCGTGCTCAATATTCCTTCAGA
This sequence comes from Cryomorphaceae bacterium, assembly GCA_038139395.1. Classification (GTDB taxonomy): domain Bacteria; phylum Bacteroidota; class Bacteroidia; order Flavobacteriales; family Schleiferiaceae; genus UBA10364. The sequence continues at coordinate 34,997 of JAYOSU010000001.1, read as the reverse complement.
AATTCTGTCTTGTAGCGTGGCGGACGTGGGATAAGTCATGTATTGTTCCATCACATGCGTAAAGGCATCTACAATTCCGTTGGCCAACTGTCTTTTTGGAAGAGATGCCACTACTGTTGGGTCCGTTATGCTAAAAAGTGGAAAAAGACCTGGACCACCCATGGCAAGTTTCTGCCCAGTTTCTTTCCGAGAAATTACTGCACCACTGTTCATTTCTGATCCTGTCGCGGGAAGTGTGAGTACCGTGCCAAAAGGCAATCCTATTTCAGTCCTTATTCCTTTTTCTAAGATATCCCAGGGATGCTTACCCTCGTACAGCGCCGCGGAGGCCAAGAATTTGGTGCCATCTATCACGCTACCACCGCCTACAGCAAGCAAGAAATTGATTTCGTTTAATTTGATTACTTCAAGAGCTTTACTAAGAGTAGTATATTGAGGATTAGCTTCAATTCCTCCAAATTCAATAACATCAAAACTGCTTAATTCGCCAATTACTTGTTCATAGATGCCGTTGTGCTTTATTGACCCGCCACCGTAAAGCAGTAGAATCTTAGAATTCGATGGGATTAATCTTGAAAGCTCTTTGTGCTGGTCTTTCCCGAAATATAATTGTGTGGGGATATGAAGGTTGAAATTATTCATGATACTCTAATATAAATACAAAACAACCTTCTGCATAGAAGGTTTTACAACCTTATGTAACGCTCTTTTTTGTCCTCATAAATGGAGTCAATAGGAATAAGGATTCCCGTTTCTTCAACATTACCAAAGTCTTTATTGGTAAAGGTTCCAAATGTCATCATTCTTGGGCTAAGTCCCATGTATTGCTTGATCAATGGAGGAACACTTTCGCCATACTTGTTACAGACCTTGTTCAAATTTCGCTGTCCCGTTTTGAAAGATTTTGCAAAATCGGTTGAATCTACTGGGAATAACTCAGTATTCATTTTCAATTCGGGAACTTCAGCTCTCACTATTGGGGTCATTAAGTTTTGATCATCGGGAAAATAGTGATTGAGAAAGTTGAGCACATAATTACGTGCAGTCCGATTGTAGGATGGGTACATGGTGACCTTTCCATAGAAATACTTAATGTGATGGTATTTGAGACAAATGGCCCCAAGTCCATCCCAAATATTATCCAGAGCAAACATTCCCTTCCTAGGGTCATTGGCTGGTTGGTACTTAGGTTGCACCCAACTTCTTCCTAATTCTATACTAAATGGAAGGTATTCAGAGATGAATTTCTCACTGAATTGAAAGTAGTGACTCATACTCAGGTCATGTTGCCAATCACCATTTGCAGTTATTTCAGCTCCGTCGATGAATCTATATCCTCCAACAATCTCTTGTTCTTCAGGATTCCATACGATCAACTGTTGGTAACAGTGTTCATTCAAGTCTAAATCATCTAAATCAACTTCTTTGCCCGTTCCACCATCGGCAGAAGCAAATGTTAGTTCGCGCAATCGCCCTACTTCCCGTACAGTGTTTGGAGCATTGTGAATGTTGACTATATAAATTTCATTATTAAGCTTACCTGTGCTCCGAATGAATACGTTTTTAGTGAGCTCTTTTTTTATTAGAGCAACATCAACAGGCGGGGCGATGTAACTTAAATCTGTCATGGTGCAAATATACCACACATCTTCACGATAGATTTACTCTTTTAGTTGGTAAACCTTGGATTTGATATCGTATGCCCAGTCTTGATCTTTTTTTGTCCGGTCAAATGTTTTTGAATCAATGGGTTTACCGTATTTAATGACTATCGTATTGCCCTCCTGCTTTATGGTTTCTTGGGCGAGGAGAAGCATTTCAATATTCATTTTGATCCGCAATAATTTTCTAAGACGTGCCACAAAATAAAATCGTCTGGATAACCGGCCAGAAATATGAACAGGTACTACAGGCTTATTGTATTTTTTTGATTTGGTAATGAATGTCTTCTTCCAATCTAAATCTCGAATGACCTTATATCTGGTCATTCTACTCACCATTCCTGCTGGAAAAATAAAAAGCGCCGAATCTCCCGCAAAGGCTTGATCCACCGCTTTAATCCCTTCTCTTGCAGTATTTCCAAATTTATTTACACCAACAAATATTCCACGTAATTGTGGGATGTTCAAGAGTAGATCATTGACTAAAAACTTCACATCCTTTCTATGAATGTCAATTGCAGACATCACGGCTATGGCATCCATGCCGCCCAGCGGATGATTTGCAGCGAAAATTACTCCTCCATTTTTTGGAATATTCTCTTCACCTTCAATCTTTACTCGAATTCCGAATTTTTCACAAAGCAGGCGACAGAAATCAAAATTTAGAGACTCTTGATGATTGGACATGATTTCATTGAGTAAAGACTCATAAATCACTTTTTCACTTAGATATCGAATCACCCAATTCGGAATGAGTTTATGAATAGTAGGATTCTTTTCCTTGATTAAGCCATTAACGTCAACAAATTTAGACGGAGAATCTTGCATTTACGGTGGTTTGTGGTGGGCTAATATAATCTATTTCTTAATGTTGGCTTCATAAACAGTTATCCACTGGTGTACCGATACCTTCTGTGCTAAGCGAGCAATTAATGCAAAAGGAATGTCGTCCATTTTCTTCAAGCGGATGCAGCTTTTTCCCATGTCTAATTTGTACTTGGCGTGCTCTGAATATTCCTTTTTGAACCACTGTTCCAATTCTGGAATTGCATATATACCCATGTGGTAAAGACCAATGAAGTTTTTTTGATTACCCAATGAAATAAAGGGTAAGGGCTCTTCAGGTTTTACATGGTAGCCATTCGGGTAGATTTCATGAGGAACGCAAAAAGAAGGCATACCGTAGCTTAAAAATGATTCGTATCCGTCGGGAAGATTCGTCTTTATAGTCTCATATAATTCTTTGAATGCTGGTTTACGATTTTCAGGCAACTGATCTATATAATTTGATACGGATGTAGCTTCAATTCTCATAATGGTTCATTGTTTTGAGCTAGGTGCAAAAATAGAAAAGTTGCATAATTGCCCTTCCTACTTCAGGAATACGCTAATAACTCAAACTTAATGAGCACATTTTTTGTTAATCCTTGAAATGAGGTATTATGTTCGGATTGTTTAGGAAAAAAACGGAAAAAGAAAAATTGGAGGCGCGTTACTACGAACTCATTAAAAGAAGCTATGATTTAAGCCATACCAATAGGGCCGATAGCGATAAAATTGCCGCAGAAGCTGCGGAATTACTCAAACAGATTGATTCTCTTTAAGACCAACAGGCCGCAACCAATTCTTTTCTGCATAGAACGTTCCGAATGGAATAAAAGAGGCAACAAAGAATCCAATTATTCTGGTGAATTTGATTTTGTATTGAACACTGAAATCGATAAGACTGAGAACGTATAAAACGGTTAAAATGCCGTGTGACATCCCCACTATTTGATTGGGCCATAGAATACCCCAACCGTATTTTAAGGGCATGCTAACGAATAGAAGCAAAATGAAGGAACTTCCTTCTAATAGGGCGATCCACTTGAATCGTACAATTGAACTTCTCATCTTTTTATTTACTTCCAATTTGCTTTAGAAATTTTATTGCTTCTTGATTAAAGACTTCGGGTTGTTCAACGTTCACAACATGCCCGCAATTTTCTATAACCCGCAGCAGCGCACTTTGGTGTGTAGAAACAATCTTTTTAATGGAAGGAAGGAACATGTGATCTTCACTACCCATGATATACAAGGTTGGCACGTTCGAATCTTTGAATCTGAAGTATTTTAACAAAGGATTTATCTCTGCGACGAGGGTAAACCATCGTTTAAATTCTTTTTGATAGAGTTTCCTTGCCTCGCGTACAAATAAATTTCGCGCCTCAACATGCTTTTTCTTAGGCATGATAACCCACGCAAAGAATCGGTAAAGAATCATGTAGGGCAATACGCTTTTCAGCAGAGCACCAGTCCTCATTAATACTTGACCACGTTTATTGAGCTTCATTACAGCTCCGCCCATAATCATACTTAATGTTCGCTCAGGAAATCTATCTGTAATTTCTCTAATGATAATGGTTCCTAGCGAAATGCCAATCCAGTGTGTGCTTTGGATTTTGAGATGATCTAATACTTCCAACACTTCATCTCCAATAGTGGAAAAGTTGTAATTTTTAATTCTATTATAAATAGGTGCTTTACTTCTGCCATGACCTCTAAGGTCAATGAGTAAAACGTTAAAGTTGGAAGAGAATGCCTTAAGTTGTTTGTACCATATGGTGCTTGAGCCGCCGGCTCCGTGAACAAAGGTCACCCAAGGAAGTTCCGTGGATTTAATATGCGTGCTGAAGTTAAGCATGATGCAAATGAAACACTTTAAAGTCGAATGGTGTTCATGTTAGTTAGTTTTATTAAGTTCACTCTTTGAATCTTTATCTTAAATCAACATGATTAATCAAAATCCTCTCTCAAATTTGAAGCAAGATGTACCGAGTGCGCTCGTTGTATTTTTAGTTGCATTACCGCTGTGTTTAGGAATTGCGCTGGCCTCTGGTGCACCCCTGTTTTCCGGACTCATAGCAGGAATAGTAGGAGGTTTGATTGTCGCTCCGCTAAGTGGCAGCCCTTTGGGTGTAAGTGGGCCTGCAGCAGGACTTGCTGTAATTGTCTATGGTGCCATTGAGGAATTGGGGGCATACCCAACCTTTTTAGCTGCAGTAATTGTTGCCGGGGTTGTTCAAGTCTTACTTGGAATCCTTAAAGCAGGAGTTATAGGTTATTATTTTCCATCTTCGGTAATCAAGGGAATGCTTAGCGGAATTGGAATTATTATTTTCTTAAAGCAAATCCCTCATGCTTTTGGTTATGACGCCGATCCTGAGGGGGATTTAGCTTTTATTCAACAAGATGGACACAATACGTTTTCAGAACTAAAATACATGTTAGAAGCAGTAAGTCCCTCGGCTACGCTCATTTCATTTTTAGGCCTAATAATTCTTATTCTATGGGAACGTCCTTGGATGAAGAAATTATCATTCACAACTATTATTCAAGGTCCATTAGTGGCTGTATTAACCGGGATTTTATTGAAGATATACTTTGACGGTAAAGCAGGGTGGGAGCTTACAGGAGAACACCTGGTGTCCATACCCGTTACGGAAGGGCTCAACGGATTCTTGGGTCAATTTACGACTCCGGATTTTAGTGCTTTTCTCAATCCCGCTGTTTATACTATTGGAATTACCATGGCCGTAGTGGCTTCTTTAGAAACATTGTTATGCGTTGAAGCCACTGATAAATTGGACCCCTACAAGCGAGTTACCCCCACAAATAGAGAATTACTAGCACAAGGAACAGGTAATGTGGTTAGTGGGTTAATTGGCGGTCTTCCCATTACTCAGGTTATTGTGCGGTCTTCTGCGAATATTCAGAGTGGGGGAAGAACTAAAGCTTCAGCAACCATTCACGGCGGGCTACTCCTTATCTCAGCTTTTGCTATTCCGGCAGTTTTGAACCTTATACCGCTAGCGGCACTAGCAGCTATTTTATTGGTGGTGGGCTATAAGTTAGCCAAACCGAGTATGATTATTGGAATGTGGAAAAAAGGCAGAGCTGAATTTATTCCATTTGCTGTCACCGTTGTAGGAATCGTGCTGACTGATTTATTGATGGGAATTGCTTTTGGGCTGGTGGTAGCCATTGTTTCTATTTTATGGGATAATTTTAAGGTGCCTTATAAGTTTGATATTAGTAACTATAAATTGGGCGAGCCCATTAAGATTGAATTTTCAGAAGTGGTTAGCTTTCTCAATAAAGCCAGTATTCAGCAGACTTTGAATACAATACCTCCAAATTCAAAAGTACTTCTAGATGCCTCACAGACATTAAGCATGCATCCTGATGTACATGAAATTATTGAAGAGTTTCAAATCAACGCTCAAACAAAAGATATCACAGTAGAGCTCATTGGATTTGAAGCAACAGTTAGTGAAACACCTCTGGAAGATTTTGAAGAGAAAGTACTTCAAAAACCAAGAATAAAAACGAATATGGTCGCGCAACTGTTTAAATCCAAATAAAAAGGACAGTGAAAATTAATTTGGACCGCATTGATAGTGGGTTTGGAATGTTAGCCAAGGCCGGTAATCATCAAGTTTATTTAGATAACTCAGAGGATTTTGGTGGGCGAGATATTGGGTTTCGACCCATGCAACTCATGCTAATCTCTTTGGCTGGGTGCAGTGCAATTGATATCATTACAATCTTAGAAAAAGGTCGTTTTTCCATTCGAAACTATTCTTCAGAAGTTCAGGCGGTACGTCGTGACAAAATGCCAAAAACATTTGAGAAGATAGATTTGATTATTACCATTGATACCGATGCTACAGATGATGCAATGGATCGTGCTGTCGAATTGACGAAGACTAAATATTGCAGCGCTTTTGCCGTTCTTGAAGCAACTGCATCCATCGATCTCACTATCATACGGGCTTAGAAAAATGCAGTTTACGTCAATGGGTTAGCAGACAGCTCGAACAGGTTCCTTTCGCAGTTATTTCAATACTATCAATGACGATTTCTGGAATTGATAGTCCAACTTCCTTGGAAATATAAAGGCATTGCACTGAACTACATTCGTTACACTTAAAGTGTACATGATTGTGGTTATGTAGATTCGATGTACAATCTGAACAAAGTGCATAAAAACTCTCGTTATTTTCTTCTAAAGCCTTGTGAATAAGGCCTTTGTCCATTAGAGCTAAAAGTGTCCTGTAAATAGTTGTTCTGTCAAATTGGGAAAGGTTTTTTTGCAAATCACCGTAGGGTAACGCTTGTTGGCTTTTTCCTAGCGCTTCTAAAATTGCAACTCGAATTTTTGTAACTCTAAGCCCTCGATTTTTTAAGATGTTAGCTGCATCCATAATTAGAAGTTTTGTATCCAACTTAGGGTGATATTTCGCCCTAAAGCATCTGCAAAATAACGTTGACGATTCAAATAATCACGATAAATCGTATTTGAAATATTGTTCACACCAACGCGAAGCTGCGGTTTAAATTTCCATTTGTTCAATGTGGTGCTCATGTGTAAATTAACCAGATTATAGCCTTTTGGTGGCGCTATAAAATCTAAAGTGGGGTCCCAATGCCATTGTTGAGCAACATACTCATGTTCTAATTCAATTTTTAGATTGCGCCAATTGTTCCATTGAGGTATTTCATATGAAAGTTTATATTGTGCTTGTAAGGGTGGCATGAAAGTTAATGGTAGTTGATCGCTACGGTTAATGCCGTGAACATAACTCCAAGTGGTTTCAAAATTCCAATCTTTCCCCAATTTATATTTCAAAATAAAATCACCTCCGGTAAGTCGTGCATCGCATTGTTCATAGGTGTAAACCGGGAAGGCGCCTCTTATAGTAAGTCTAAATTCGGATTGGGGTTGTAGAAATATATACCCATTGAAAAGATGCATGTATCCTCTAAAATCTACATGAATTTTTTCACCTATTCGGCCTCGCAATTGTAGGGTAGACTTAATTCCTCTTTCTCGATTTAAATCTACATTTCCTTCTTCTATGCCACTAACGCCTTGATGTAAACCGAATGCGTAGAGCTCATTGATTTCCGGTGGCCGCTGTTTAATAGAGAGCTCACCTAGCATTTTCCATTTTGGCGCTACATTGATAGTGCCACGACCTATAAATCCAATGTGGTGGAATTTATTCGTGAAATAGGCTATTTCCCTTGGAACAGAATTGGTCAGCATGGCGATATTTCTAAACGTAAAGTCATAGCGACCTCCAAGGTCTATTTTGATTATTGAAAAGCGCCTAGAACAACTGGCGTAAATCCCGTTGGTAAAAGCAACATAATTGGGAATTAAGGGCATTATGCCTGTTTCAGGAATATTCGTATTGTTTTTTCCAAGAAGTTGATATCCAATTTCTAATGATTTCTTATCCTTGAATATTAAATCGCTCTGTAGACTATGCTGTGAGAGGCTTAACGCAGGGATATCGCTTCTTCCACTGCGCCTTACGTCAAATTCTCTTCTTTGATTTCGCTGTCCAGATAAATTCCATTCAAGCATTTTTGAATTCCATTGTTTTCTAAAAGTCGACTTGATTTGGTGATGCTGAACCCATTGCTTTGGCGCTTCAAGAGCAGTGGAAAAAAACGAATCAGTGTAGAAGGGTATTTGACGCTCAAATGCGGATTCTAAATCTGTTAAATTACCTATATGACTGCCTCGAAGAATTCCGTAATTCGCACTGAAAAAATTGTAATAGCCTTCCCATTCAAGTTTATTTTTCCATTGCTTTCGTAATTCGGCATTTGCATGCGCTTGTTTTGTCCCTGTGTTTTTTAGATAATACTCAGGTGAATGTCTATCGCCGTAATGTTTGAGAGTGGTGCCAACTCTCCATTGAAGTCTTTTTAATCCTTTGAATAGCTGTGCGTTAAGGGTTCCTCCACGACCATTGGATTCAACGGTTGAACGCGTTTTGCCATGAAGATGCGGGTCATAAGGTATGTCTAGTGGTGAGAGTACTACTATCCCTCCCATATGGGTGCCTGGATAACGAATTGCAGCCGCACCATTTACAACCGTGATATTTCCCGCACTATTTAAATCAATTTCAGGGCTATGATCTGTTCCCCATTGTTGACCTGAATGCAAAACACCATTATTGATTACGGTCATTCGATTTCCAGTAAGACCATGTATCATGGGAACACCTATATCTGAACCATTCGAAATTATATTTACACCGGGAACATGAGTTAAAGAGGCAGCAAGTGATTTTTGGGAATTGTTGTCCATTGAATTTATGCCCAATACTTGCTCATTCATAGCGTTGTCATGGTGCTCATGCACATCCACCTCATGCAACATATTTACATGATGCTCGATGTTGATTTCCATGATCGTGTCTGCATATAGCTCAAATGCCATTCGCTTGGTTGGGCAGCCTATATGCTGAATGATTAGGTGATAGGTGCCTGGACAAAGATTGGCAAAAGAAAATTTTCCTTTTGCATCTGTCCAATGCTCTGTCCCAACTTCGGATAGGTATATGCTCGCATCGGATACTGGAGTTGCATCGTGAGAATCGTTTACTATTCCTTTTAGTTGGATAGAACAAATTTGGGCGGTCACTGAAAGCGACCACCCAAAAGTGAAAGTTAGTATGTAGAATAACTTATTCAATAATTACATCAAATGAAACCTCAATGTCTGTTTCACCTCCAGCATTTGTGATATCACCTGAACTTACCCCTGCTGCAGATTTATCTGGCTCATGCCTTAGCACAAAGGTAAAGGTTTCATTAGCAGCATTACCGGTAGTTACTTCAAAGGATAAACCTAATGGGTTACCGTTATCATCTTGATCACTGTAGACAAACGAAGATGAACCGCTCGAACTAAAAAAGAATTGATGATCGTTAGCTTCATCAAAAACTTCAGGAGTAATTTCTTCCGTTGGAGTTTCACTTTCATTAAACAATGTTATAGAACCAGAATAGGTTGTATTCGCAGATAGAGAATCTATCGTTAAAATAGGAGCGTTACCGCCATCACCGTCTAAGTCTGTGTAGTTAAGTGTGTAGGTAAATCCATTAGCCTCTAGGTCAACATTAAAAGTGGTAATTAATTCTTCTTCATTTGGGTCAACAGGGTCGTTCGGCTCACATGAGAATAATGCTATGGAAAGGATTGATAGTGGAATGAGTTTAATTGCTTTCATTGTTCGTTAATTTTCAGCGAATATAGAATAATCAAACGCAAACGCAACAATGTTGCATAAAAGATTTTGTTCTCTTGACTATTTTTGGCGTAATATTTGACTGCCATATGAAAACTAAATGGTAGGAAAATGAGAAAAATTTTTGCAATACTAGGATTGGCCGTTCTTTCTTCTTGTGTGGTTGTTAATCCAGGTTATGTTGGGGTTAAGTCAACCCTTGGTAAGTTGAAACCACGGGTATATCAGCCGGGAATAATAAGTGTTAACCCATTTATAACAAGAGTTGTAGTAGTACCTACTCGTACGGTAAACCTTGAAGTAAGATTAAATCTACCCTCAAAAGAAGGTCTAAATGTACTTGCTGAAATTTCGATTCTTTATCACATTGAATCCAACCAAGCACCTAATGTCATTCAAACGGTTGGTGAACGATACGAAGATGTGATGATTCTCTCCGTATTCCGCTCTGCAGCAGCAGACGTTTGTTCTCGTTATATGGCCAAGGATATGCATAGTGGTCAAAGATCCGTAATAGAAGATGCCATAAAGGATCACATGGATAGTCTAATTGCGGATAGAGGCTTTGTTATTGAATCTGTTCTCATGAAGTCAATTTCTCTGCCTTCAGGCCTGTATGAGGCCATTGAAAGTAAATTAGAAGCAGAGCAGATTGCTCAAAGAATGGAGTTTGAGCTCGAACAAGAACGCCTTGAAGCTCAACGCAAAAAGATTGAGGCACAGGGTGTGCGAGACGCACAGCAAGTGCTTGCTGAAGGTTTATCTGAAGAAATTATTAAATGGCGTTCATTAGAAGTGCTTGAAAAGCTAAGTGCTTCACCAAATGCCAAACTTATCATTACGGATGGTAAAGCACCAGTTCTCATATCTGAGGACGGAAAGTAACCTATTACGAATATTATAGGGTAAAAGGCCGGATTCATTATTGAATTCGGCCTTTTTATTTGCTATTTTGCACCGTTGATAGCAGATGCTGACCAATCCTTGATTCATTATAAGATGATTAGTCTGCGTAAAGCTTGAACACGTTGAACAAAACTATCTTGATGGTACTAATGGTTTTATCTATTTCATTTGAAGGATTAACAAACCTCTTGGTCCAACTACCCACCAATATTTATGGCTGAAGAATATAATTTCGGAACAAAGAAAGAGAAAGATACTGAGGTTGGCCTGCGAGACTTTTTGCGAATTGGTTATTTGTTAATCGCAAGGTGGCCATTTATTCTTGCCAGCATACTCGTAGCGCTCATGATAGCTTTTGCGGTGAATAAGTACACTCCAAACACCTATAAGTTGAGTATGACAGCAGCGGTTGAAGAATCTGTCAACCCTTTGGCTTCCTCGGATAATTCGTTAGAATTTGCTTTTTCGCTTGGCGGTACAGGTGTTGTAGATACTAGAAAGGCCATACTAACCTCTTTCGCCCATAACAATAGGGTGGCCAAGCAGCTTGGTTGGGAACTTCAGGTTTTTGCACAAGGCACATTGGGCCGCAGAGAGGCTTATGGTCAGAACTTCATACAAATAGATTGGGATGAAAATCACCCGCAGATTGGTGGGCTACGATTTGATTTATCAATATCAGAAGATGGTTTGAACATCACAACGGAACAAGAAGGGAAAAACCTATCGAGTATTGACTACACGACTAATTCTCAGACCGCGCTGCCTAAAGAATTGGATTTAGAGGCTGATCTTGGTTTTGTCTCATGGGGACAATGGGTTGAATCTGAATTTTATCGATTTAGAATATTAAAAGGTTCAGGTTTTAATATTGAGGACGACCGGACTCGATCATTTCTTTTTAGGTCTTATGATAATGTATCGCAATGGGCTATTAAGAATCTAACTATGCGCAGCGACGAGAGGGACAAATCCTCTTTGCTTACCATAGAAATGAAAGGCAATCATCGACAGAAATTAGCGGATTATCTCAATGCAAGCGTAGCTGAATTGCAAGCCTATGAGCTCAGACAGAAAAATCAAATGGCTATCAATACCATTGAATTTATTGATGGGCAATTATTAATTATTGAATCCGCCCTAAAGGATAGTGAATCGGCATTAGAGGATTTTCGTTCACAGAACCTGATCATTGATTTAAATACGAAGTCGGAGCAAATGCTCGAATATTTCATAGCATTGGAGCAAGAAAAGTCAGCTCTGACATTAAAAAGATCGTTCTACTTATATGTTATCGACTTTTTGCAGAATGAACAAAATTTTTCGGGTCTTTCCATTCCATCAATGGGCGCTTTTGATGACCCAATTGTAATACAGCTTGCCGAGCAATTAGTTTCTAGCAGCATTGCTTTAGAGCGCGTTCAACTCACTTTGGAAAGAAATAACCCTGCACGACGAGATTTAGAAAATGAGGTTGCTTATTCTAGGCAAGCGCTTTTAAATGCAACCAATAATGCACTGAGTTCTTCCTACATAGTCTTAAAGGATGTTAATGAACGTATTGAAGTTGCTGAAGCAAAGATGTCAAAGTTGCCGTCAACAGAACAACAGTTGATTAATATTCAAAGAAAGTATGAGGTGCGAGGTGGACAATATCAGTTACTATTGGAAAAACGTTCTGAAGCCGGGATATTAAGAGCCTCCAACGTTCCAGATACCAAAGTGATTGATCCTGCTGTCAATAGGAGTCAAAGAGAGATAGCACCTAATCGTTTATTGAACTATTTAACAGCTTTCTTTTTCGGTTTATTTATTCCTATTGTGGTAATTCTTCTCATTAATTTATTCGATAATAAAATCAAAAGTAAAAGAGATCTAGAGAAGGCCACCATAGTGCCTGTAGCTGGAATGATACCTCTCTCAGATTACGGAACTAATCTTGTTGTATTAAAAAAGCCCAAAAGTTCAATTTCCGAGGCTTATCGTTCACTAAGAACGAAAATAAAATTTATTATGCGGGAGCCGGAAAACGGAAAAGGCATGGTAATTGGCGTTACCTCATCTATTGGCGGTGAGGGAAAGACGTTTACATCCATTAACCTTGCATCTGTTCTTGCCTTAGGAGGAGATAATGTTCTTTTAATCGGCGGCGATATGAGAAAGCCGAAAATATTTGATGATTTTGAACTTAGTAATAGTATAGGTCTTTCTACATATTTATCGAATCAGGTTGAATTGCAAGATTGTATACTGCAAACAAAATATGATAATCTCTCGCTATTGAGTGCGGGCCCTATTCCACCCAATCCATCTGAGCTAATTCAAAATAAAAATTTTGAATCACTTATAAAGTTGTTACGAAAAAAGTATGATTATATCATAGTTGATACACCGCCTATCGGCCTTGTCACTGATGCTTTACAAATGGAACCCCATTTAGATGGACTATTTTACGTTACCCGATTCAACTATACCAATATTGAAAGCATATCCTTTTTAGATGATCAATACAGACATGGCGAATTGAGCAATGTAGGTTTAGTTTTTAATGGGGTTTCTGCAGGCGGTGGTTACGGTTACGGTTACGGTTACGGCTACGGTTACGGCTACGGCTACGGCTACGGCTACGGTTATGGCTATGGTTACTACGATAACTAGACAGTCCCATTAAAAATATGAAGGGTCAAATTAAACAAGCGGTTAAAAAGGATTCTTTCGGTTCCGATGCTTTATTGGTAATGTTTGTAAAAGTTGTTGGCGCTATGATGACGATAGCATTGAGCATTTACATTACTAGAGTTATTGGTAAAGGAGCCTATGGCCTTATTTCATTGGGAAATCAGATTCTAAACTATTCCCTGTTGTTTATTCTTGCCGGTTACAACCAAATCACTACTCGTGAGGTGAGTAAAATAAGAGAAGATAAAACAAAGGTGGCATTTTACACTTCTAGGCTTCATCGTTATATTTTTTCGAGGTCTGCACTGATGATGCTGTTCTTATTCGTTTCGGCTTACCCGTTATTTAATGTATTATTTGATAGCCCTTCATTTGTGTTGCCATTTATCATTCTAACCCTTGGGTTGGTACCTCAAACAGTCTCTAGAATATTTTCGAGTGTATTGTTGGGTATGAAAAAAGTTTGGCAAGCTAACTTAACGGAGCAAACACTTACGAGCACCTTACTTTTAATTTCCTTGTTTGCTCTGAATCTATTGGGCCTTAGTTTGGATTTATGTGCTGTGGTCTCATGCTATGTATTAGCTAGATTTGTAATGTATGTTATTTTTTCTTTATATCTAAAGAGAGGTCTGCACCTGAATATAGGTATTCGCAATCACGGTGGAGATAGTATAACCAAGCAATCCGGATTTGACTCGAAGACATCTAGAAGAAGTTTCTTGCTTATTGCGCTAACCTCTTATTCCTACAATACCATAAATTCATTGGTATTGGGATTCACTGCTACGCCCGTAGATGTAGGAGTATTCAATATTTTGATGAAAATTGCTACGCCAATAGCTTTTATATTGATTGCATTTCAGCGTTCTTCCATGCCAAGAATTGCTAAGAAATACGCAGAAGGTGATATTCAGTATTTAAAGGAGGCATTCCTTAAAATAGGTCTGTTAGCAGGCGTATTAGGATTATTGTTCTTTTTGTTCGTGTTATTTTTTGGTCAGGACATTCTCTTAGTATGGAATATTGATGAGTATAAAGTGTATAGGTCACTGATAATTGTAGCCTTTGGATTTTTAATCAATGCTGCTACATCTATCGCGGGTCCCATTTTGGCAATGACTGGACAGGAAGCTATTCATTCTAAAATCAATATCGTTTCAGTTCTACTGCAGGTAACATTAGGCTTTATACTTACGCTTAAATCTGGAATAGAGGGCGCCGCAATTAGCTTTGCATCAATAATGTTGTTTTCTAACCTTGCAAAGGTTTTCTTCATGTATAAGAAGGTTTTAAGCCTACCTAATATCATGAACAAATGAAGCAAATAATCTTTTTGATTTCAGCACCTAGGAGCGGTAGCACCCTTTTGCAAAAGCTCTTGGTCACTTCAGCAAATATTAAAACGGCTGCAGAGCCTTGGTGGCTTTTGCCTTTACTTAAGTACAAGTCTAACCAAGGGTATGAATCCTACAATAAACGAATTGCGGCAAAGGCAATCCATGATTTTGACTCATACTTTAAAAGGGAAGCAGGCAGTAGTCTGGATAATGAAATTGCGAAGATGGTACAAGAAGTTTATTCTTTGTTGGCTCCGGATGGTGGCTATTTTTTAGACAAAACACCAAGATATTATTTGATTGTTGAGCAATTAAGAAAACTTTTTCCACAGGCCAAATTCATATTCCTGACCCGAAATCCATTAGAAATTCTTTCGTCCAAACTCGCTGCACATAACGACACTTTTCATGCCTATTACAGATACAAAATGGATTTGTATCAAAGCGTAAAAGCTATTTCCAAAAACCTTCAAACTGACGATGACAATGTTTTCCATATGGATTACAACGATTTAATTTATTCAGAATCGGATTGTGTTGTGCAGCTGAGGTCATTTTTACATCTTGATGATATTGATTCACAAAAGATCAAACATGTTGAGGTTGATGGCACAATGGGTGATCCAAAGGCTATGATGCAAAATGAAGGTATTCGATCAGAAAAATCGTTATGGTACCAGACGATTAATAGTCCAATAAAGTATCTGATTTTCAGAAAAATATTTTCAGCAACATCTGATGACTATTTCCATCTTTCAGGAACATCCAAATCTTTAGTAAAAGATGACTTTAAAAAAATAAGTTGGTGGGCATATCTGAATTTTTGGCAGGGCACTATTGATGGTTTAGCTATAATTAGGTCTTATTTAACGAGAAATAGAAAATGATTATTTCGGACAGATACAGGTATGTATTTATTCAAACGCCAATGACAGGCAGTTCCGCTGTCGCAAAAGAATTGGTAGAAAAATATGAAGGCAGGGCCATATTATCCAAGCACGCTGTTTATTCTACTTTTTTGGCAAATGCAAATAATGAACAACGAAAATACTTCGTATTCTCAGGTGTTAGGCACCCATTGGATAAAATGGTAAGTAATTATCAAAAGATGCTCAACAATCATAATGAGCGCTTTACTCAAAAATTGAACGCAGATCCGCGAAAGGCCATTTTCCAAATACGCGACAGAGTGAAATATCGCAGAGTGAAAAGGGGGTGGAGCTATGAACAATTTTTACAGCATTCTAAAATATATGATGAAGTATCCTCGCTTGACCATAGTAAGTTAAATTATGTAATGAAATTTGAAACCTTGGAAAGCGACTTTGAAAAGGTTTTAACCCAGCTAGGTATTCCATTAGTT
This sequence comes from Cryomorphaceae bacterium, assembly GCA_038139395.1. GTDB lineage: Bacteria > Bacteroidota > Bacteroidia > Flavobacteriales > Schleiferiaceae > UBA10364. The sequence continues at coordinate 18,955 of JAYOSU010000001.1, read as the reverse complement.
AGAAAACTCCCTAGATTCAATGCAACCGATAAAAAGGAGGGGTATATCGAGTTTTATGATTCGGTCAAAATTAGAAAACTAGCAGTAAAAAAAATGGGTCCGTTTTTAGAAAACTCAGAATATTGCTTTCCCGAGGATTGGGGAACGTCTAATCCATCCAATTGGGATAGGTTTCAATATAAGATTTGGCATTTGATAAGAATTATCAGTTGGAGATACATCCGGCGTGGGATTCGTGGTCACAAATTGTAATAGAATATGAATGCTCCAAACTTTATTATTGCAGGTGCACCCAAATGTGGAAGCACAACCTTATTCCGATACTTAAATCCGCATCATGATGTTTTTTTTCCTAAAATAAAGGAACCTGGTTTTATGATAAAGGAATTCTATCAAGCCTTATCAAAAGATTCGCCAAATTATCAAAGACAACTTGAATATCTTGTTTTAGACGAGCAAAGCTATAGTCATCTCTATGATCAAGTGAATTGTAAGATTCTAGGAGACAGCTCTATTTCCTATTTATTTCAATATGAAAATGCTATTGAGAATATCCTCGAGTATAGCGGTAGAGAGACTAAAATACTTTTTATCCTTCGGGAACCTGTTAGCCGCTTAAAATCGCAGTATCAGTATATAGTTGAACTTGGCTTTGAAAATCAAGAATTAACAAAAGCCTTAGAGTTAGAAGAATATCGATTATCAGAGAATTGGTCTTCCATTTTCGCTTACAAGCAACAAGGGCTGTATGCGGAAGGTATTAAGGCTTTCATGGAGGCCTTTGATCATGTTCATGTTATGTTTTTTGAGGACTTGATTGCTGATCCAACTGGTCAAATGGACAAGGTATATCAATTTTTGGGGATTTCTTCTAGTGAATTAGGTGAAGATTTGACCTTTAATAAAAGCGGTATACCAAGAAATCGAGCTGTTCATAATTTTTTAATGACTAAGAATCCATTACGAAGCGCCTTCGCAAAGGCATTGCGATCTTTTATGAGTGAAGATAGGCTACTATTGATAAGAGATAAGCTACGAGGAATGAATCAAAGAAAGAATTCGGGAATTGAAATTTCAGATGATTTGAAACAAACCCTGAAAGACTTTTATAGAGAAGATCAAAAGGAATTAGAGCGACTTTTGGGAAGAAAATTGCCTTGGTCAGCGTAGGGAAAGAATGGAGACAAATTTTAATAAGGATAGTTTATTCGTCATTTTGATGATTCTCGGTGGAGGAACCTTCATCAAATTATCGGGTTTACAAACGTATTATACAATTTTTGTTCTTCTAGTTACCTTCTTGCTAACGTATAAAGAGGGGTTTGAACTTAAAGAAGTAATGCGCGTAGGATTGATATTACTCGCTTTAATCTCCTTTCAGTTAGTGCATTCGGTTACCCAGGTTAATTACCAACTGATGAGTACACAGTTTCTTCGCTCTCTAGTTGACGTTTTACTTGCTTACTTATTGGCTAAGCGATTTTTGTCACGTGAATTATCTTTTGTTAAGAATGTTAATTCAGTTTTATTCATTTTCATCGTCCACGCCATAGTTAGTGTTTTTGTGGTAAAAATGGTAGGCACGACTAATGTTGTATATTCTTCTTCGGACGGATCAGCACTTTTTCAAGGTCCTAATATTTTATTTGCAGTTCGTAACAGTACAGATATAAATGGTTATGCCATATCTAGTAATGTCCTTGGTTTAGGCTTGGAGCGTGCACATGGGATATTTTGGGAACCTAGTGTGTTTGTGAATTATGTTGCAGTATTTCTATACATAAACATTTTCCTACGTTTCAAGATTCTAAATATCATTCTTGGCTTGTTGGCTATGATTATGGCATGGTCATCCACAGGATTGCTATTATCTGCATTAATCATTTTACTTTTTACATTTTTACCTAATTCGAGCGCATCCAAGGTTTTTAAAAAGAAACTGATTAGGTTGCGGTTGGGAATGCTAATAATTGGTGTGCCTATCATCACCACTTTTTTCGTTATAAATATCTCGTCGTTCTTTGAGGATTCTCGTAAACTAGGTTCTGTTTCCCAAAGATTCTATGATACCGCAGGTGCATTGTTTGCAATACGTGAAAACCCTTTAATAGGATCGGGTTCAAATTTAGAATCTTATTCAAATGCGCTTGCAGAAGATGAAAATATATACCAATTAAAGGGAATTGCAGAAGATATTGATTTGAATAGCAAAGATGTCATCAAGTATTCCAATTCATTCCTGAGATACTTGGTGAAGTATGGAGTTCCTTTTGGGTTAATTCTTTTTGTTGGGTTGTACCGACAGCAAATAATTCGTTCTAATTCAAAAGGTGTTTTATTTGTTGTAATTGCAGTAGGTACTTCATTTTCCCCCATTCTTGAGCTCATGTTTTTTATGCCGTTCTTATATTCCGGTCTTATATTTGGTAAACAGGAAAGTTAGGTATGCTTATTTCGCCTTCAAAAAACTTTGTTTTTGTTCACATATTTAAGACGGCTGGCACCT
>JAYOSU010000001.1:0-16439 GCA_038139395.1 Cryomorphaceae bacterium | reverse complement strand
CTATGCTCGCTTCATTGAAAAAGTAACCGATAAATACTTTATCACTAAGAAATTGGTGGCTATTTATGCTAGGGTATTTCATCTAGAAAATGAAGGACAGGAGTTTATTACTGGTTATCATAAACACGCAACAGCAGAAGAGATAATAGACCGTATGGGGTTTGAAAATTTCCAGCGAAAATTCTCGTTTTGTTTCGTTCGCAATCCGTACGATCATATGGTAAGTTTATACCATTATATAAAGCAGTCACGCGGTCATTACTTACATCTCGAAGCCAACAATATGGGTTTTAATGAATTCATTCGTCATTACCTAACCACTGCTCCCCAAAGGCAAACTGACTTCGTGTATTTGGGAAATAAGCAGATTGTTACTTTCGTTGGGAAATTTGAGCAGCTTGAGAACGATTTAAAAAAAATCTGTAAGAACATAGGTGTGAGCTATACAAGCGTGTCACATGCAAATTCGTCTATCAGAGGCAGAAATTTTCAAGAGTATTTCACATCTGAAGATGTATTGAATTTATTTAACACTTATTTCAGGGATGATTTTGAGCACTTTGGCTACGTAAAAATGGTATTAAATGACCCCTCATGATACCTAAATTTTCTATTATCACAGTCACCTATAATGCTGAAGCTTTCATAGAAGGTACGGTTCAAAGTGTCATAAGTCAGAAGTTCAATAGTTTTGAATATATCATTATCGATGGCGATTCTACTGATAATACCAAAGTAATTTTAGGTAATTACAATAAGCAAATAGATCACTTTATTAGTGAAAAAGATCAAGGACTGTATCATGCAATGAACAAGGGAATTCGTATTGCAAATGGTGAGTTTCTACTTTTTTTAAATGCCGGAGATCGATTCCTCAATGATACTGTTTTAAATGAAATTGATTCCGCCATATCACCTAAAACCCGGATTGTCTCTGCAGATTTTATGAACGTTAAAAATTACGGGGATTACAATGGTCGGTATATTAAAACTAAAGCTTGTACACTTGACAATTTGAGAAAAGATTTTGCGGCATGTCATCAAGCCATATTTATTCATCGTAGTGTAGTTGTAGAATATGATTTAAACTATAAGATTTTAGCCGATTATAAGTGGGTGGTACAAGCATCGCTTAAATGTAAACTTGAATCTATAGTGCATTTAAATAAAGCTATAGTTTACTATTTGGATGGGGGATTAAGCGCACGATATGCCAAACAAAATTTTCTAGAACGTATCCGATTACATCAAGAGTTGTTTGGTCGAATGCAGGTACTAAAAAATATTCCAAATTATTTGCGTCGACTTTTGCGCGAGCCTAAGCGTTTACTATCATGAAGAAAATACTTTTCCTGACTTATGTGAATCCATATACTTTGCTTGCGGGAGATCGAATTTATACGGTAAATATTCTTAGGAGCTTGATTGAACTTGGCCACAGTGTTGATTTGTTGTATTACAATTCCGAACCTGTACAGCCCTTAATTCCAGAGCAGGAGCGCGCAGCGTTTGACCGTCATTTAGCACTAGACTTCAACAGAAAATCAAATTTAAGGCTTGTTATTTCTTCATTACCCGGAATGGTAACTAGTCGCCGTACTTTGGCATATTTAGAACAAATTCGTGGTTGGACCAAGGATAAACAATATGATGTAGCAATCATTAATCATTTACGAATGGGATTCTGTAAGGAGGCATTACCAGATACCATTAAAACTATATACGCTTCTCATAATGCAGAATATTTGCTTTCATTGAACAACTATCGTAACGAAAGAAACGGGATTAAGAAATTAGTGTATGCATGGGATGCGATACGAACCCGGATCTTCGAAAAAAAGCTGATAAATAACATAGATGCTTTTACTGCGATTTGCGAATACGACTTGCAATACCTTAAAGGAATTAAAGAAATTCCATCAGTACTATTACGACCGGTACTTAAAGGCGCTGAACGCGGGTTGAATACGAAGGAAGAGTTTTTGAAAAAAATAAAAAAGCTGATTGTAGTAGGCTCTTTTACTTGGGGTCCTAAAGCGCAAAATATACGGGCATTAGTGAGGGCCTTTGATCAAAACAACATGGTTTCAGAAGGATTTGAACTTCATGTAGTGGGAAGAATAGAAGAGGATTTGGCAGTTGAATTGAAAAGTATGTGCCAGAGCATCAATATAAGTGGCCAGGTGGAAGACTTGGAAAAACATTATTCTAATTGTTCCATAGCACTTATTCCGGAGGTTATGGGCGGTGGATTCAAGCTCAAGGTTGCAGAAGCTGCTATGTTCAAAAAAGCCATTTTTTCTGTTAAAGGCGCAATCACGAAATCAAACCTAAAGCCGAAACGTCATTTTAATGAGAGCAGAGATTTAGACGAGTTGATGGTCAGTCTGATTGAACGTGTAAAAAATCCAGACGAGCTTTGGCAGATAGCAGAATTAGCTCATAAAACAGTGAATGCAGAATATACTCAAGAGGCATTATCTAATGGTTTAAAAACTCTATTACAGTGAAACTCATAATGTATTCAAATCCCAAAACGGGTACGTCCACGGTTGAATTTAATGCCAAGCAGTCTTTAGGTGAATCTAAAGTAATGATTGTCAATAAGCCCAATATGGATGACTTTGACGCTCTGTCAGATTCGGAAATTAGCACTTTAGATTTTGTCAGTGGACATCGATTGACTCAGGAACGTGTTAATCGATTGCGAAGGTTGCAGGAAGGTGCAGAGGTCATCACATTATTTAGAAGCCCGGCTGAACAAATCGTAAGCGCTTATAATTATGATACGAATTACAAGTATGGCAGAAAAATCCCATTCTGGTTTTGGTATCGATTCCTAATTCCTAAAAACCCTCAAGCGTCCCATTTTGTGAGAAGATTTCAGGGTAAATGGGTCGCCTCCTTTTTATTGAGTTCTAGACATTTCAAACAAATTTTAGCGGATTTTGGGTTATTCAATAAAGTCATTTTGACCGAAAACATCAATTACGAGATTCCAAAGTTGTATGAGAATGTTGGAATCGAGCTTTTAAACGGGGAATTAGTGCGCAGAAAGGCTACGGGTAAAGATTATATAAAGTATAAATCCCTTGACCCGAAATTAAGAGCGCGATTGGAAAAAGAGAATAAATTGGATTATCAGTTGTATCAATACTTTAAAAAGCAACCAACCGCTTAGGCTTTCAATGCTTTAAAGTTCGCTTTTACATTCTTTATACGAGAAGTCCCAAAAACAACATAATCAAGATTCAGACTCTTGATGTACTCAATGGATTGCGGTATATTTCCAGCGCCGCTCGCAAAAATGCTCATACCCATTTTCTGGAACATATGCGTGGCTTTGGCAAAGTTTTCTACCTCTTGCTTATTTGGAAAAACGTTGAAGCCGGCATCGTTTATATTGAAGCAAATAATTAAATCTTGCAAATTCGCTCCAACATCTTCCAATGCCTTGTGAAGTTTTATAGGATTTAGAGTTATTAATCCGGGATTGTAACCTTTTTTTCTTACTGAGTCTATGAAATAAGTCAAAAGATCAATTCGTCCGAGGCCCATTACTAAATCTGTCATTATGTTTTGTAAGTAAACGTAGCTTCCTTTACGAAGTTGTTTTGGCACCTCCAAATCAACAGCTAATGGGACAAGGTTTTTGAGGTTTCTACTCGATAAAAGTTTTGTTCCACTGATAATATTTGAAGTCATGGACGTGTTTTTGACAACGTGTGAAACCAAACTCATCATTCCATTCTCATTAACCATATTGGCATACTTGTGAGCATAGGGTATACTGTAGTGTATTTCCTTTTCACTTGAAAATGTCTCTTTTGAGATAATTTCGTAACCCTGGTAATTTGAATTCATCATGAAACCATCCATACCAAAATTTAAAGCATCTTTGATGAAAGAAACTATTTTGTTTTGATTGTCAAACTCCTGCTTAACCATTGTCCCTTTTTGCAGGTCAATGTGATTAATACCAAAGAATTGGTTATCACCTAAGATGATTTTCATGAGTTTAAAATGTCTTTGATGATTCTATTAACTGTTAGAGCTTCTTTCATTGTACTTAAATTATCTGCTGGACCAATTAAATCTTGCATTTGTTTAGTGAAGTCTATTCCTCTAAGATAGAAAGGGACTGTACCTTTCAAATCGGCGGCTGTAATTTGTTCAACTAGCTGATCATCTTTGGTTATACGAATAATTTGCTGGTCGAATACTATTCGGCTGCCATCTTTTAATTCTAGAGTAATCTCAAAAACTGGCTTTCTGGTTTCATGACTGACCCAATTAAAAAACAATTCAATTTTTTTGTCAGTGACTTGGAGTTCGGCTTCAACTATATCGTCTACATCTGACACAACGGATTTCATCGAAGATTTGATCACTTTATGATTATTCATCCCAATAATATAGTTGAGTAAATCTATGATGTGTGATCCCATTTCATTGAGCACTCCTGAATATTCCCCATTACGCCATCCTTTGGGTTTTTTTTCGAGCGTTCCGCTAACGTATTGACCCTGTGCTTTCACAATATTTGAGACTACTATATTGCTTTTTATCCATTGGACACATGGATTGAATCGAAGAACATATCCAATGAAAACATTATCATAATTTTTATTGGAAGAGTAATTCAAGTGACCGCCAAAGGGCTTCTCGATGAATATTCTTGAATCTCCTCGCTTTGTCACTTTATATAAAAGTTGTTTATGAGAATGTGGGGGCGTATTTATTAGTGTTAAATCAAAAGGTTTTTGAGGAAGCTTATTTTCATCAGTGTAAAATGTTACTTCAGGAAAATTCTTTCTAAGAATAGCAACCATTTTCTTATTGGTATCTAAAACCGTAAAGTTGAAATCTAACTCTAAGCTATTGAGAATAGCAAAATGAGTTAAACCCATTCTACCGAATCCATAAATTAAAATATTCCTTAATCGATTTTCCATAGATTTAAATCGCGTCCTAGCACTTTTTCTAACTCTTCAATATCGCTCGCAAAATATTCAAATAATCTTATCCTGATATCTTTTGATAACTCTTTATTTTCACTCATTAAATATTTACCAAGCTTTTCAACATTTGTCCTACCAAGAATGGAGAAAACTATATTCCTGATAGTGTTGCCTAGGGAACTGTTTCGCCCAAAAAGTAGCGTGATCAATTTTGATTTTGGTTTACCACTTTTACTGTATGTAGTGGCTGTATTAACATGCTCTAACTGAGGCGCTCCCAAATAATCAAAAATTTCAGCCACATATTTTTCGGGGTTTTCTATAAACTCTTCAAAAATTAGAACCTTAACTTTTGAAAAGTTTGCTTTAAAAGCATCTACAGATTTTGAATACTTTGAGACGCTTGTATAATGCCACATTTCATCAAAATTTGCTTCTTTTCTTTCCTCTTCTTTTTCAAGAGCTTGCTCAAAAGGAAGTGTTTCTCGCCCGTCTCTAACAAGATTGTTGTATGCAGAATAGCTTCGGTCTACAGGGTTTCTTAACATTAGTATAATGGGGATGTCACCGAGTCTTTTTAACGTTTCTGGGATTACACTTTTGTAGTTATAGAGGTACTCTGAACTGGCATCTCCAATAAAGGTGTTTTCTAGACCCTCGTAAATAGCGCAATAGTCATCCCAAGTGGCTACCAGTTTCTGATCAACAGTGTAGTCTCCAGGGCCTTTTTGTGGAAGTACCACACTGCCGTGACTGAAATACCTTGGTTCTTTCAGGTCTGGAAAATCTATTAAGGGGTGTTGGCTCATATAATAGTATAGTGATGTGGTACCACTTCTAGAAACCCCTGCTATAAAAAAATTAGGAAGCATATCTATTTTTCTACGAACATATCTTTATCCAAGTCCTTGAAGGCATAATCGTCAATTTTATTAAATTTTCGATAATATACGCGAGTAAGAAGATGTATGAGTTCTAATCTAAACTTATAAAACCTAGAAATGGTAGGATATGGAGCTTTTCCTTGTAATCTGCGTTCTTCGGCCCTTAGATCTAATAGTTGACTTACAGGTATATAATTGCCGTCTTTTTGACTGGTTAAATAATCTATAGCTTCAACAAATCCTCGGTCCAATTGTCCATCTTTATAAAAGTATCCAAAGTGCGTAAATACAATTGCTGTTCCACCTTGTGATACCAATTTGTCTACATTTTTTCTTGAAACTAGGTGGTTGAAAACCAGTTGATTTGGAGCAAATGAGCTACTGAACCAATAATTTGAAAATCGGGATCTTTTTGGATCAAAATAAGGGGTTTTTGGATCAACAGCGAGCGTATTCAGGTTTCGAAATTCGTGGTTGCGATTATATGTAATCATTTTCTTATGAACATCACCCCAAAAGTAAGTAGAGCCCTCTATTTCTCCTTGAAATTCACCTGCGTACTGAGGGTACATTGCGTTGACTATTTTGTTAAATGGCCAATTAAACCTTTTAGTTCCGCCATAGATGCTGTCTTTGTTGTAACTATGGTTGATGTGAATCTTTGGATAAAAGCCTAGTTTATCTTTAAATTCTTCCAAACCCTCAAGAATCTCTTCACGAGTATAATCCCCGCTGCCCACATTATGAAGTGCGATTTCAAATCCTTTATTATGCAAGTCTTTTATGAATTCCACATATTCTGGTCGTTGAAGACAATCTCCGGAGGAAGGCTTGTCCCTTGGTGGATAGACCCAAATAGTTTTTGTGATGAATACGCCTTTTTTATAAAGAAAATCATAGACCGGCTTAATGTTTTCTAATGTAGCATCGTCCGTGTCGTCAACTATTGAAAAGTAGAAACTCATTTACGATATTTTATATAACCAATTATTAAATATTTCAAGTTCCTTAATTGCCTTGAAGCAATTCTTTTTGGCTCTTGAGATAATCGGAAAAGCCATTCCAAATGTAATCTTCTATAAGTTGCAGGAGCCCGCTTTAACGAATCAATTCCGGAGAAAAAATTAAAGGCTGCACCCACTCCAATCAAGACTCCTTTGTCAAGCTCATTAAATAATTTATGAATTACTTTTTCTTGTTTGGGAGCACCTAATCCTACCCAAATAATATCGGGTTGCTGAGTATTTATAAGAGAAACGATGAATTCATAGTTAAATTCTTCTGCATCTTTCACAAATGGAGGAGAATAGTATTCTTTATCTTTTTCACCTAGAGCTTCTTTCAGTCCTTCAGAAACAGCGGAACTTCCGCCTAGGAAAAAATGCTTGAGGGGTCCAAGACAGTTTTCTTGAATAATTTCTTTAAACATATCTGGTCCTGGAAAAAGATCGATATCTATACCTGAAGTCCATTTAACCAGCCTCTTCACGTTGATGCCGTCACAAGTATTAATTGTTCCTTGCTTTATCAGTTCCTGATAGGCGGGGTCTATGATTCCTTCACAAAAAATATGGGCATTCACCACATAAATTTTCGATTTTATCCTTTGTTTAACGGCATTATCTATGGTGCTGATTGTTCTTTCTTTTGAAAAAGACAGGTTGTAATTTTCCTGTATTGATAGATTCCTATTCTGCATGCGGAAGCCCAACGTGGAGTATTCTTAAAAGCGATGGCAACTTACTAAAAATTCACTCTAGGCGGCAAGTCATGTGAAATAAATGTTTACAAAAACTCCTTAGCTTATCCATGGTATGTAAACTGCCTTAAAAGAAGAAGTATATTCGCACTTTAAATTTTATTCAACCGTTTGTGATTTCTTTTATCATTACTATATTTTCTGCCTTTGCAACGGCCTTTACGGTTCTAGTGATTAAACGATTATACTATCGGTTTTTGAAATAATTGTCAATAGTAATAGGCGTATGGATTTACTTGACAAAGTTTAGTACATTTCCTTGATGAAATCCATAATTATTATTGGAGGAGGTCCAGCTGGCACGTCTGCGGCAATTGTCCTTTTAAAGCAAGGTTATGATGTTACATTGGTAGACAAAAGTAGTTTTCCAAGGGATAAATTATGTGGTGGTTTGCTTACGGGCCGCGCGAAGCGCGTATATCAAGAGGTTTTTGAAACAGATTTTGAACAAAGTTTTGAAACGTTAGCCACGGGGGCAGGTGTTTTTAACGGAAGTAAACTGGTCAATGAAGTCAACCAATCTTCGGAGTGGTTTCTCACAAAGCGTTTTGACTTCGATTTCTTTTTGCTAAAGCAGGCGCAGGCTAAAGGTTTGAAAACGTATTTGAACGATAAGGTTGCTAAGCTTGATTTGAAGTCCAAAACCCTCAATTTAAAGTCTGGGACATCATTAACTTATGATTATCTGATTGGGGCAGATGGTGTTAACTCGTTTGTTGCCAAACAATTATTTGGGTCTTCGTTTGATCAAAATAAGATTGGATTCGCATTAGAGGTGGAACTACCTAAGGGGATACATAAATACGCTCAACCCTCCATACATTTTAATGTTGTCAATTGGGGATACGGGTGGGTATTTCCTAAAAAACATAGTGACACCTTTGGTATTGTTGGATTACACAGGCTAAATGCTAAACTGAAGAATCAATTTCAAGAATTTCATAAAGGGCTTTATGGTACCCATTATGAAGGCCGTATTAAAGGTCATTATATCCCGTTTGGAGATTTTCGTAAAGTTCCTGGTCGTGAAAATGTTTTGCTTGCTGGAGATGCTGCTGGTCTGGTTGATGCATTAACCGGTGAGGGAATCGCTTTCGCTATGGAATCAGGTGCTTTTGCCGCCCAAGCCATTATTCAAAGTATTTCAACTGGTAAAGATGCCTTGAACCATTACAAGGAATCGTACCAAACTCTAGCTAAAGAATTGAGAATCGCCAATAGACTCGCTTATTTCCTTTATTCGTCTAGGTTTAATCGTATTTTCCTGAAAATACTTCCACGAAGTAAACCTCTTCTTCAAATGCATTTAGATTTGATGAATGAGAAAATGACGTATAGTCAATTTCAGAATAGTTTAATCAGATTAGCTTTGAGAAAAACTTTTCGTATCCGAAAAACCTCTTAATTTCATTTATACTTCAACCGCAGTGCTATGCTAAATATGGTAAAAAACTTAATTACGAGCGTATCAATAATCTGTTTATGCTTGATTTCCTTTTCGGGGCTACAGGCACAAGAAATTAGATTCACTTCTTGGAATATTGAACATTTAGCAGAAGAGAATGGTGCGGGTTGCGTTCCAAGGCACGATTCGGATTATGTTAAACTTCAGGAATTTGCAGTTGGCCTCAAAGCAGATGTTGTAGCTTTACAAGAAGTAGAGAATATAGCAGCAGTGGCACGGGTTTTCCCTGAAGATACTTGGGATATTGTTCTTTCCAAGCGCCCTGCAAGTAGAACTTATTCTTGTCGTGGTAGTGGATTTGAAAGTACACAACAACGTGTTGCCATAGCAATAAGAAAAGGCCTGACTTATAAAGATTTAGGGAGCTTTGAAGAATTAGGCCTAAAAAGAGAAGGGTTACGTTATGGAGTACAGATTCGAATATTAGGTGAAATGGATACGGTTGATGTAATGGCCGTGCATCTAAAAAGCGGCTGTTTTGTTGATGATTTTTCTTCTTCTGACCGCTCTGCATGTGAAGTTCTGGAGCAGCAAGTCCCGGTTCTTGATCATTGGATTGAAACTCATGTTTCAAATAAGCAAAAGTTCGTTGTTTTGGGCGACTTTAACCATCGCTTGGCAAATGAGGAAAACAAAATGTGGCATATCCTCTCTGAAATACAAGGCGTACCGCTAGAAATAAGTAACAGCATGCAAAATCTAACGGGTTGTCATCCAAGATACCCTGCGCCTATCGATCACATATTAATGGGTCCTGAAGCTTCTAAATTAAGAGTAGCTGGAAGCGAAGCGGTGCATTATTTCCCCAAGAAATCGGAAAAAATGGTCGAAGATGATATGCTTAGTGACCATTGCCCGATCAGCGTAGTATTGAATATTGAGTAGGAGTAACAAAAAACGCAACGGATTCATCGGATGCGGCAAGTACGAATATTCCCATTCTTATATCCTATGATTTTAATGAATAATGCAAAATTCGATACGTCCAATTTTACGATAATATAGGCAGCTTTTGAATCCATCAAATAGAGTAAGCAATAATGAAGTGTAAAAATCAAGCGAATGATTTTAACTTCAATAAAACCCTCGCTAATTGGTTTTAGTGAGGGTTTTATATTTATACCCAATATGCTTTTAAGATATATACAAACTGTTTTATTAGTTCTATTATTGAGCTTTAGTTCTTTGGCTCAAAATAAATGGGATTTAGACTCTGTATACCTTGCGGAGTTTGGCAAAAACAGTTTATTAAACAAACCATTGCTTGATAGTGGGGAGATACCTTCATCAACTTTCCTAGTGCGGCCACTTCGTCCTTTTTTTGGAATTATTGATGCTACGGCTGAAATCAAATTAGAGCCTAGTATGACGATGCTAGTCGGTTTTCACCATTATAGTTATATCTATCGATACGGTCAGCCCAACGATCCTTCAAGAAGTTACCTATTGAATAATTATGGAAGTAGGATTTACGAAGAATGGATTTTTGCAAATATCTATTCTTTCGATTTGCGGAAATATAAATCCAAAAAGAACAAAAAGGGAAAACAGGTTTTAACCTATACTTCTTTCCTGAATAGATTTTCTTTTCAGCGTTGGGGGTATTCCTTGGATAATATGGTGCTCAATCCATATTATTATGACGGTGCGCTTCAGGATCTCTATGGCCCCTCACAGTGGATTCCGGCAAATCCAGACAACTTACTTTATGAAACTGTACGAAGATATCGTCCCGGTATCGAATTCGGTAGGCGAATGTCTTCAACCCGCATTATTCAGCCGGCCTACTTAAAGGCCAAATATTTTGAATATAGTTTGTGTTTGACCTTATCGTATAGTCCATGGAATGAATTATTATTTCCTATTCTTATGACGAATTTCAGCTTGGTGTATTTCTAATTTTAACTCCAAACAGGCATGCTTATTTCACTTGTTTTATGTTGATTAGAAGAATCCTATTTATTGCCTTTGTACTTTTAAGTAAGTCAGTATTTGGTCAGGAAGTCGAAATTATTGCTTCACAAAACGGCCTAATGAGTTCAAATGTTAATGCCATTGTACAAGATGATTTGGGCTTTGTGTGGTTGGGAACTAAAGACGGCTTATACCGGTATAATGAAGGTAGGGCCACACGCATAGAGTTTCAGGAGGATCAACAAGGGTCGAACAATATCAAAAGTTTACATGTAACTTCTACCCATAAACTTCTAATAGGATTGAATCTAGGTGGATTGGTAGAGTTTGATTTGCAATACCATAAGACCGCTCAAATTCCTCAGCTACCTAAAATACCAGAGGATATCACCATAAATTCTATTGTAGAAGATTCGTTTGGAACATTATGGATCGGCACCTTGTCAAAAGGCATTTGGACCTATTCAAATAAGAGTGAGCAGTGGAAACAACTTACCTATGCTAACCATCCTGAGAATATAGCATCATGTTTTGATTTTGCTCAACAAGGCGATACCATGTGGCTAGCCACAAATGGTGATGAATTGTTATATTATTTGTATTCAAATGACAGTGTTTTCAGCCTTGAAACCTCCTTGTCGTTTTCTTCATTCAGAAAGTCTGTTGATGTTTATCAGAACAAAGTTGTGTTTGGTATAGAAAATATCGGAGCGATCGAATTCTATAACAACACTGAATACTTACATTCTTATCCTTGTCGTGATGTAGTTTATTTCCAAGGAAACCTTTGGATATCTACAGATGGCGATGGTATTTGGTCTTGGGATGGCCTCGAATATAGACACTACACAAAAGATAATCCCTATCTAGGGACAATTACGGATCAATATTACAGTTTCGCTGAAGTGGAAAATACCCTTTGGGTTGGAACCTACAATGGTGGCGCGGCAGTATTTAACGCTTCAAATTCAATTATCCAAAGCATTCCACTTCCTCAACAGTCCAATTTTGGCACCATCCATAGTGCAATAAGCTTGAGTCGACTGAATAATGAGGTGTACGTGGGTTATGATGGCGATGGATTTTACAAATTCCAAAATGATAGACTACACCCATTTTTCAACGATTCTTCAGTTCAAACGCATCCAAAGGTGATCACCTCTGTAATGATGGACGATTTGGATAGCAGTGCTTGGTTGGGAACGTATTCCCAAGGATTATGGCATTACACCCACGAAGGAGAGGTATTGGAGCATTTTATGCCCTATGAGGAAGCGGGTAGAGGGCTATTGCATGGCGGTATCTGGTCACTAGAAAAAGGCAATGGTGATTCCATTTGGATAGGAACATTGGAGGGGATTCAGTTATGGAACGGGAGTGAATTTATTAATCCTTTTGAAAAGGCATCAATAGATAGAAACATTATAAATGATATTCACTCTTTTGGTAATGCTATCTGGATAGCCACCCAATATAATGGGATTTTACAATTAAACGATTCTGTAAAGAGTCAATTGGATTTTGGATTTCCTGTACTCAGCATGCAGGATATTAATGATTACATATTAGTTGGAACTGAGGGAGGTGGATTACACGTCATTGATAGCTTAAATACCTCCACAGAAATTATACTGAGTGCTCGTTGTAAAACGGTTTATTCCTTTTCAGTAATCAACGGTAGATGTTTTGCAGCAACAGATGTAGGGTTGATCGAAATATGGTTTGACAAGAAAGACTGGGCATCTGAAACCATCGCAAATCTTGAGGATTTAAATATTGGCGAGTTTAATAGGCAAACTTTATGTCCGGTAGAAGGAGATTTATTAATTGGGGGTACTAAAGGACTCTTTCGCTATTACTTGAACAGATTGCCTACGGAGAACATAGAAGAATTGGTGATTACTAGAATTGTTGTAGAGGACTCCATTCGTACACATTCTTTTTTGGAGAACCTTGATTCAGGATTTAATTACATAGAACTGGCAGATGATGAGAACACCATCCAGATAGACTTTGAATTAATCTCGCCAGAAAAAGTTTCTCGTTTTCCCATACAATACACTCTTGACGGGAATAAAGTAAACATGAATTATTCGGACCGGTCTCTGGCCTTTAGCAATCTTACTCCAGGCAAACATAACCTTCGTATAATGCTGCTAAATCCAAAAGGTGGTGTATTGGATACGAATGAGTTCATTATTCATAAGAAGGCTATGATTTGGAAGTATGTTGCATTCCGTTTTTTTGCAGTTGTAATCTTTTTACTTGCTATCGCCACGTCTATTGTTATTAAGATAGAGCAGCGTAAACGTGAAGTCAAAATACAGTTATTAGAAACAGAGCGAAAGCTTCTTGCGGCCAAGGCTTCGGAGGCCAAGGCGCTATTGAGTAAAAGCAACACGGAATTAGAATTTCAATTAATGAAGACTTCTAATCGAATGGAAATCTTGAAAGATTTTAAAGCTCGTTTTGAGGGCATAATTAGGTCTAAGAAGTCTGTTGAAATTGAACCAGCGCTACTAGAGATACAAAGAGATATTGAGCGTGAATTGAAAAATGAGGTATACTGGGATGGACTTCAGGATAACTATTATAGAATCAATAGTGAATTTGTAACGGCAATCAAGACCAAGTACCCACAATTGACAAAAACAGATTTAGACCTTATCATTTTATTGAAGAAAAGTCTCTCTTCAAAGGAGATTGCGGCCGTATTAAATATTTCGATTTATGCTGTTCGCAAAAGAAAATATAGAATAAAGAAGAAATTAGACTTGAATCCAGAGAATAGTCTATTTGAATTTCTCAGCTTAATCAATAATTAATTCGTGAGTGTTTGTTCTAACTCTTCAAGAGATTTTCCCTTAGTTTCAGGAACCAGTCTTATTACTAGAATTAAGCCTACGAATGCAAAGATTCCATAGATCAAAAAGGTCAAAGCGCTGCCCAGTTGTGATAATTCCCAAGGAAAGATAAACTGAACTCCTGCAGAAATCGCGGAATTAACGAATCCAACAAATGAAATAGCTACGCCTCTTATCTTTAACGGGAATAGTTCAGAAAACAGTACCCACATCACTGGTCCAAGAGATACGGCAAAACAAGCAACAAAACCAAGAATACCGGCTAAAATTAGACGCGGGTTCATACTTATGGCAGCGGTTATGAGTTCTCCTTCAAAAACTTTTGCTTTCTCCTTGCCAAGGGTTTCTATCAGTGCAGTCTTATAGGCGACGTCGTTATTAAAATGGACACCATCAAATTCAGATAGGGGTTCCTGTAGTTCTTGGGTAAGCTCAGAAATTGAGTCTTCATTTAAACTGTAAGTTGCCGTGCTAAATCCATAAGCCAACAATGACATAAAAAGGACTATACCACCCACTCCAAATGTGAGAAGGGGTTTCCTCCCAATACGGTCAATGAGCGCCATAGCAATTATTGTAAACACAAGGTTGGTGACTCCAACTAAGACGGCTTGAATAAAAGATGCATTTGTACCAATACCGGATTGCTCAAAGATCATAGGTGCATAGAAAAATACGGCATTGATTCCTGTAATTTGTTGCAGTACAGAAACGATGAGACCTATGGTGAGCACCAATCGCATAGCTGGTTTAAATATCTCCAAGTAGGAAATTTTTGCTTGGGTTTTATTTTTTGATAACGAACCTTTAATGGTAGCCAACTCAGCTTTAGCAGTTGGCTCTGAATTAAATTTCTTCAAGACCTCAAAGGCTTTTTCTTCCTGATCTTTGGTCATTAGCCATCTGGGGCTTTGAGGCACTGAAAATAGGCCTATGAAGTAAAGAATAGCCGGTAAAGCCTCAATGCCTAACATCCATCTCCAGTTATTTTCTGTAATTCCTAAAGATTGAACCCAATCTGCTTGAGACTCGGAAAGAGATAGGATATAGTAATTCGTAAAAAATGCAACGGTAATTCCAATAACAATGTTGAGTTGATTGAAGGAAACTAGTCTACCACGCGAGCTTGGCGGGGCAATTTCAGCAATGTACATGGGTGCCAGTATGAGGGATGCGCCAACACCTATGCCACCTAACATTCGGAATAACAAAAAAGCTAAGAAACCTTCTGCAAATGCAGATCCAATCGCACTAACTGCAAAAACGAGTGCGCAGTATTTCAACATTAATCTTCTGCCGAATCGATCGCTTAATGGGCCGGAAAACATCATAGCCAATGCTGCTACAATAGTCAGGGAACTAACGGAAAAGCCCAATTGAATATCGGTTAGCTTGAAATCTATTTGAACGAATTTATTTACCCCAGAAATTACTGAGGCATCAAAGCCCATTAAAAACCCACCTAGGGCAACAATGAGAGCAACACGTGTGGTGAAACTTTTATTCTTCATGTCCGATAATTAGAGATTGTTTCGCTTTTCATGTTTGACCCAGTCAACCTCCATTGTCCACTCGCCCTCCATCTCTGATTCAGTGATTTTAGCATAATTTAATATTGCAAACATGGGCTCAGGATATAAATCGCCAACACCAATATTTCTATAAATCTCTTGGTTGTCCAGTCTATAAACCAGATCAGCGCCTTCCCATTCAACACTGTATTCATGAAATTCTGATAGGGTAGTGGGGAAATTTTTGCGTTTGCTCCACCAGTCTCCCTTATCGCATTCTCCCTGACTAACAATGGCACCAGAAGTAAAAGCATTCTCCATGTGATCGCCGTGGTGTTCAAAGATATCTATCTCACCTGACCCGGTAAGTGGCCAACAAATATTTTCATCCTCTTCCTGCACTGGAGATTCGTTATTTTTAGCTCCCAATATCCACCAAGCTGGGAATTGACTCGGTTGACCGTTACTGTTTAGTCTCAAGCGAGCAGTCCACTTCCCTTTAATAAATTCTTTTTTATTCTTACTGCAAATGCGACCTGCTACGTAGGCAGTTGCGGGATGTTGATTTCCATGTTTATCTAGATTATCACAATTTATGGCACTATCTAACCTCACCACTTTGAGCTTCAGAAGGCCTTCACTTACCTCTCTTGTATTGTATTGACCATCTGGCACATAACAATGATTTTCATTGTTTACCCAAATTCGCTGGTCTTGCCAATTTTCCGGATTAAAGGAATCAAAGTTGTCAAGAAAGTCGATAGTCCACTCAGATTCAGGATGGACGTCATTAACATCAGTGGGGTTACAAGAATAAAACAGAAAGGATGCAATAATTGGAAAGACTAACAGTTTCATAAAAGTGATTCATTTTTAGTAACACATAGATAGCCTAATATTCCTTACAACCTGCTGAGACAAATTAGAGACATCTAAGACTTTGATTTTTATCAGGTAAAGTACTAACTCGGTTTGCACGAAATGAGGGAATTCGTGACATTCCATATCACCTTTAGCTCCGGGAATGTATACAATACGTTTAAATACAGACGACGAGGTAATGAATTTCCGTGTGGTACGT